>DAOVYS010000136.1 GCA_030635485.1 Pseudomonadota bacterium
GAAGCCGGCAATGAAGTCTGGATTCTGGACCATGACGACATAAGGGCGGCCGGACTTTCGGACCGGGGTCTGACCCTGGAGAGAGACGACAGGCGGCGCCTCATTTCCGTAAAGGCCTCTGCACGGGCTTTGGAAATCGGACCTGTTGAAGCGTCCATGCTGTGCGTAAAATCGCACGACGTTGCATCAGCTTTAAAAAGATCAGCCCCCCTCTTGACTTCCAATACTCTTTTGATTGCTTTTCAGAACGGCATTCTCCATCTGAATGTATTGAAAAATGAGTTTGGACATGCCAACTGGGCCATCGGCGTCACATCTCTTGGATCGACTCTTATCGGACCGGGACATGTCCGCCACGGAGGCAGCGGGATCACCCGGGTCGGTTTTCTCCAATTTGACACCAATTCGCTCCTCAACCCTTTAGCAAGGGTCCTGACAGAGGCAGGCATTGAAACAAGGGTTGAGGACAATATCCTTGAACATGTATGGGGCAAACTGCTTATAAATGTCGGAATAAATGCCCTAACCGCCATTCTGGACTGCCCGAACGGCGCAATTTTGGAATCCTGGTCCGCCACCAGGCGCATGATCGAAGCGGTCCGAGAGGCTTTTGCTGTTGCTCAAGCCAAGGGAATCCGGGTTACGGGAGATCCCGTGGCAATGACTGTTCAGGTCTGTAAGTCCACGGCAGGCAATATCTCTTCAATGCTTCAGGACGTGAGGAAGAAGCGGCTGACTGAAATTAATGCGATTAACGGCGCAGTGGTTGCGGAAGCCGCCCGCCTCGGTATTCCGGCGCCAATCAACCTGGAACTGGTCAGGGAGATAAAGGAGATTGAGAAGAGATATCGGACCTGATGATTTGTTCTTAAATACATTGCACACTTTTAAAAAAAACTCTAAAATGGCCGATTACTCAAGATCATTACTAGACATTCAGGTTTAGGTTTAGAAAAAAAATTAATTAAGGGAGATAAAATGACGGGTTATTTTTTTACATCGGAATCCGTGTCGGAAGGACATCCGGACAAGGTCGCGGACCAGATTTCAGATGCGATCCTGGACGCTATTCTTGAACAGGATGTAAATGCAAGGGTTGCGTGCGAGACCCTGGTCACTACCGGAATGACACTAATAGCCGGTGAAACCGAAACCTCAGCCGGCGTCGACATGCCCCATATCGTACGCAATACCATCCGGGAAATCGGTTACAATTCATCGGAAATGGGTTTTGATTCCGAATCATGCGCGGTTTTGACGAGCATTGACAAGCAGTCACCGGATATTGCCCAGGGAGTGAATGAAGGTTCCGGACTCGACTTTGAACAGGGGGCCGGCGATCAGGGGCTCATGTTCGGATACGCATGCTCCGACACAAAGGTGTTCATGCCCATGCCGATCACCTATGCCCATAGACTGATGAAGAGACAGGCCGAGGTCCGAAAGTCCGGCAGGATTCCTTGGCTCAGGCCTGATGCAAAAAGTCAGGTCACGATTGAATACGAAAACAGGATGCCGAAGCGGGTGGATGCGATTGTCATCTCCACCCAGCACGACACACATGTAGATTATGAGGATATCAAGGAAGGGGTCATGGAGGAGATCATCAAGCCTGTTATTCCGGAAAATATGATCGACGCTAATACGAAATATTTCATCAATCCGACCGGCCGGTTCGTGATCGGCGGCCCGGTGGGCGACTGCGGCGTGACGGGCCGAAAGATTATTGTAGACACATACGGTGGCATGGGTTCGCATGGCGGCGGCGCATTTTCAGGCAAGGACCCATCTAAGGTGGACCGCTCATCTTCCTATATGGGCCGTTATATTGCCAAGAACCTTGTGGCCGCTGGAATTGCCGATTCAATTGAGATTCAGGTCGCATATGCAATCGGAATTTCCCGTCCGGTTTCAATCAACGTCAATACATTCGGCACGGGCAAGATCAGCCCGGAAGAGATCAAAAAACTGGTCGAGGAACATTTTGACCTCAGGCCAAAGGCCATTATTCAACATCTTGACCTTTTGCGGCCGATTTACAAAAAAACCGCGGCATACGGCCATTTTGGCCGTGAACGGGCTGAATTTACATGGGAAAAAACCGATAAGGCCGAGCTGTTAAGGGATGCGGCAGGCCTGTAAGCGATCACAGGCACCGCATCTGTGCGTGATCAGCTCAACCGGCATAGTAAGGCTATAGCCGGTCGACCTGATCACGCACAGCTGCAGCACCTGTGAACGCTTACAGGTGTAAAGGGATAAAAGGGATAGCCGTTGTTTGGTTGTCTTGCCCATGTGAATAGTTACAAATGATCCTCCGTTAAGGGAGCGGAATAATGAACAAGACAAAAACAGAGACCAAGAATTACAAAGTTGCGGACATGAATCTTGCCGAGTGGGGCAGAAAGGAGATCAATATTGCAGAGACCGAAATGCCCGGACTCATGGCGCTTCGCGAGGAATACGCCAGCCAAAAGCCCCTAAAAGGCGCACGGGTCGGAGGATGCATACACATGACTATTCAGAATGCGGTATATATGGAGTCTCTGGTTGAATTAGGGGCTGAATCCCGCTGGTCGTCATGTAATATTTTTTCAACCCAGGATCATGCGGCTGCGGCAATGGCGGTTGCCGGGATCCCGGTCTTTGCATGGAAGGGTGAAACGGAAGAAGAGTTCTGGTGGTGCATTGAGCAGACGATCTTCGGTCCTGACAACTGGCGTCCCAATATGCTCCTTGACGACGGCGGAGATATTACCCTTGTCATGCACGAGAAGTATCCGGATCTTATGAAGGATGTCAGGGGAATCACTGAAGAGACTACCACAGGCGTCTTGAGGCTCAACGAAAGGATGCGTGCAGGCACACTGCTGGCCCCTGTATTCAATGTGAATGATTCCGTGACAAAGTCAAAATTCGACAACCTGTACGGGTGCCGGGAATCCCTGATCGACGGCATCAAGCGCGGCACAGATGTAATGATAGCAGGCAAAATCGCTGTTGTCTGCGGTTACGGGGATGTCGGCAAGGGGTGCGCCCAGGCGCTCAAGGGAATGGGAGCGAGTGTCTGGATTACGGAAATCGACCCGATATGCGCGCTTCAGGCTGCAATGGAAGGCTACAAAGTCGTAACCCTGGATGAGGCTGCCCCGTTTGGCGACATATTCGTCACTGCCACGGGCAATCTTCGGGTGATCGCACGTGAGCACATGGACCGGATGAAGGACCAGTCCATTGTGTGCAACATCGGCCACTTTGACAGTGAGATTGACATTGCCTCCATCAGAGATCTTGAGTGGGAGAATATTAAACCCCAGGTTGATCACGTGATTTTCCCGGACGGAAAGCGCATTATTATTCTGGCCGAGGGACGGCTTGTAAACCTGGGCTGCGCCACGGGGCACGCCAGTTTTGTCATGAGCAGTTCATTCACAAATCAGGTGATTGCCCAGATCGAATTGTGGCAGAATCCTGAAAAATACGAAAAAAAGGTCTATTTTCTGCCTAAAATCCTGGATGAAAAGGTGGCCCGTCTTCACCTTGAAAAAGTCAGGGCAAAGATAACAAAACTGACCAAAGAACAGGCAGAGTATATTGGAGTGCCGGAAGAAGGTCCGTTTAAACCCGAATATTACCGTTACTAAAAAATCGCCTGTGCGATTAGAATTAGGAATTATGAATGTTATGTAAATGCTGACTTCTCGTAATTCCTAATTGCACAGCTTGAAAAAAGCGGGCCGCAGTCATTCTCGACTGCGGCCTTCACTTCTTTACAGCTCGCCTTCCAGCGGCATGACGTCTGCTTCTTGGAATGAATCCTTGTCCAGAAACACTCCGTCCTTTGTGTGAGATTTCAATTTCTGGTCGTTGGGAAAGATGAGATATCCTCGGCCCGTGAATTCGCCGTTTCTGAATTCACCTGAATATTTGTATCCCCATGGAAACTCAATAGTCCCTTTGCCGTGCGGCATATAATCTTTGTATTCGCCCTTGTAAGTTCGTCCGTCGGGAAAGGTCAGCGTTCCATTACCAGTAAATTGACCATCCTTGAACAGGCCCGAATACTCGCTTCTGTCCGGAAAGAGCATGGTGCCTTCCCCATCCACGCAGTCGCCTTCAGCACATTGGGTCTTAATCCCGCACCCTGAAAGCATACAGGAAATAAATATCAGAACAGTTATAACCAATGGTTTCATTCAAATCGCCTCCAATGCCTCGCTCAGTTTCCGGACTGCTGTTATCTTCATCCCCTTTATCCCCTTTTTCGGGACATTGGCCTTTGGCACGATTGCCCTTTTAAAACCATGCTTAGCCGCCTCACGCAGTCTCTCAATGCCGCTCGGTACCGGACGGATCTCTCCTGCCAGCCCCACTTCCCCGAATACGACCATGTCGTCGGGAAGCGGTTGATTACGCAGGCTTGATACGATTGCGGATAAAAGGGCGAGGTCCACGCTGGTTTCCATTACCCTGACGCCTCCCACAATATTTATGAATACATCCTGATCATAGCTTGCCACTCCGCCGTGTTTGTGGAGCACTGCCAGGAGCATTGCAAGACGATTCTGGTCCAGCCCCACCGTAACCCTTCTGGGGGTTTCGGAATAGCTCTGGTCCAGCAGGGCCTGGATCTCAACGAGCAGGGGTCTGCTTCCCTCCCAGACCACCATCACCACACTGCCGGGCATAGGCTCGTCCAGACGGGAGAGAAATATGGCGGAAGGGTTTTTGATCTCCTTCATCCCTGTCTCGGTCATTGCAAAGACGCCTAGTTCATTGACTGCGCCGTAACGGTTTTTAACCGCCCTGAGCACCCGGAATCGGCTGTCCCGGCTTCCTTCAATATAACATACAACGTCAATAATGTGTTCAAGGACCCTGGGGCCTGCCAGATCTCCTGATTTGGTTACATGGCCCACCAGGAAAATCGCCGTGCCGGTATGTTTTGCAAAACGGGTCAGCTGCGATGCGCTTTCTCTGACCTGAGACACGCCGCCCGGGGCGGAGCACACTTCAGCCGCCTGCATGGTCTGAATGGAATCAATGACCATGACCTTTGGCTGTTCCTGAAGAGCCGCCTGGCAGATCCGTTCAATCCGGGTTTCCGCAAGAAGTTTCAAGTGTTTGTCAGGAAGGCCCAGGCGGCGGGCTCGCATAGCGATCTGCTGTAATGATTCCTCTCCTGTGACATAGAGCACCGGAACCTTTGCACTGAGATTACAGCAGACCTGGAGCAGGCATGTGCTTTTCCCCACTCCAGGGTCTCCGCCGATCAGTACGACTGATCCGCGGACAAGCCCGCCGCCGAGAACACGGTCCAGTTCGGAGATTCCGGTACTGAATCTGAGAGCGTCCTCCGACTTGACATCAGCCATGGTCCGGACTTCGGACACGACCCCGGAATACCCTTTAAAACTGGAGCATCCCACACCTCCGGGTTCCGCATAGGTCTCTTCCAGGCAATCCCACTCCTTACAGGAAGGGCACTGCCCCGACCATTTGGAAAATTCAGCCCCGCATCCAATGCAGATATATGAAATCTTTCTTTTTGACGGCAAAAGCAGTCCTCTTGTCAGGGGTCAGAGATCGGAGGTCAGAGTGACGGGTTGATTTTTTTGTTGTTTTTGTTGACCCCCGATCTCTGATCCCTGACCCCTATTTTTGATTTTTTCAGGCTCGATTTTTACCGGTCTGCCCAATGATATCTGTTCAGTGAACAACGGCGTTATAGCCGGTCTTTTGGGAAGAAAGCCGGAGCGCAGTTCAGTATCTTTTACAAAATTTAAGATGTATCGTGAACTGTTTGAAAAAAAGGGGAAGAAAAAGGATTTTCCACGAAATGCTTCGGAATTGGACATAAAACCGGCCAGGATCATGAACAAAAGGGTAGAAATAAACACCGCCTTTCCGAGCCCGAATACGCCGCCGAGCAGATGGTCAAACCAGCCGAGGAATGTGATCTGCATCACCTTTTTCAGCAGTACGCCCGCAGTCATAACCAGTACATATACGAGAATAAAGAGGATGCAATATGTGACAAGAAACCCGATCTGAGGATTCTCAATAATCGGGGATACAAGGCCGCTAAACTGCTCATAAAAACGGCCGGCTGCACCAAATCCCAGCAGAAGACCGGCAATAAAGGCAATCTGACGTATAAATCCGGTCCAGATTCCTCTGGCAAGAAAGATTGCCAGGATAATAATTACAACAGCATCAAATGAGGTCATTTTCTGTTAACGAGTTTTCGGGTTTGTAGATTATTTAAGGGCAGCCGCGTAAAGACTTAATTGGCGAAAACCTGACACGGCCGTAAGTATTACATGTTTACCCATTGATATCAATCTGATTTTCCCTGTTTGTTTCCGCTTGACATGCCCGGATTCTTATAATATCTCTAAATTAAGGGCACTGTAACTAAATCAACCCACGTGAAATGGAAATAATGAAGAAACCTCGCACTATTGCCGCCAGTTTTGCCTCATCGATCATTTTGCTGCTATCTCTGGCAGGACTGTTTGTCATGAAACCCGTTGACAGGAATGAATTTGCCGGAACAATCAGGAATGTGTTGGATGAAAAGTAGTAAGCGTTCACCAGCACCCCATCTGCACACGTGCAGCGAAGTAAATGTCAGGGCAAGCGACATAATAGGACGACTATAGTCACTCGCCCTGAGCACGTACCCCTGGTGAACGGTTACGAAAAGTAGAGGCGGCTTTCTTAATTGCTTATCATGATATGCGGACAATTCGACAGCAGATAATCGAACTTCTCCAACAACGGCCGATGGTTGTCAGGGAAATATCTCAGGAAACAGGGATAATGGAAAAAGAGGTGTTTGACCATCTTGAACATATCAGGTTTTCGGTTAAGGCTGCCGGTAAAAGACTGAATATTGAGCCGGCGGTTTGTCTCGATTGCAACTATTCGTTCAAGGATCGAAAACGGATCAAGCATCCCGGCCGTTGTCCCAAATGCAAGGGTACTCACATACGGAAACCGGAATATTCAATAGCAAACATTTCCTTATGAGTAAAACACATTATCCAACCGACATTTGCAACTTACCATATCTGCCGGCAAGTAATCCGTTTTTGAATATTATACCAACTTCCTGTAATACTCAGTAAAGTCAACATCCATTCCATCACATCGCTACCAAAACAA
>DAOVYS010000073.1 GCA_030635485.1 Pseudomonadota bacterium
AAGGGACGACGTTTTGAGGGGGGCCACGGGAGGCCTCGTCCCTTCAGGACGATCCCCCTATTGCACCCTATACCGGTGGCTGAAGCACACCGGCTATACGCCATTTCCCCTTTGGGGAATAAATTATCCATGCACTGACTTATGGGTAAAGGGCAGGCCTTGCCCATAAAGCCATTACTTTCATAACATTCGTAATTTCTAATTCCTAATTCCATATCACCCCGGAGGCCAGGTTAACGGACGGCCGCCAAGGATGTGGAGGTGCAAATGAAACACGGCTTGACCTGCCTGTTCGCCGTTGTTCAGGACCAATCGGTAATGGTCGATCCCTTTTTTTCTTGCCACCTCACACCCTGTCCTGAAGACCTTTCCAATCAAGCCGTCGTCTTCCATGGAGGCTGCGGCAGGCCCGGATAAATGTTTTTTGGGAATGACCAGAAAATGGGTCGGGGCCTGTGGATTGATATCATCAAATACCAGAACGTCATCATCTTCAAACAACTTTTCGACCGGTATCTCGCCTTTGATAATTTTGCAGAATAAGCAGTTATCGTCCATAGTTCGCCTCCTTGGAATTTAGCTGTAAGCTGTAAGCCTTAAGCCTTCAACCTATAACCTTTTACCTTATAACCATCAAACATAGTTTGGTGAAGGATTGATGTCAAGTTACCCTTTATTAAGCCCCTGAATTTAATGGGTACGAGAAAAAACTCGCATAAAAATAACTGGTTTTGTACAATTTCTATTATGAGGCCGAAACCGGCTGAAATTCCATTGAATAATCAGCTGGATAGGGGTACTCTCTTTAGAAAGAATATTCCCGATCCTATTTGACAGGACTTTAATAATGAGTCATCCTTCTTTTTTTCGCAAAACAAAAAAGCTCGGAGAGCTGCTGGTCGACAGCGGTAAAATCCAGCAGAATCATCTGGAAAGGGCCCTTTCCCATAAGTCGAATGTCCCTCACAACCTGGGCTATATTCTGGTCTCCCTCGGCTTTATCAATGATATGGACCTGACTCAGGCATTATCGGAACAGCTTTCCCTTTCGGTATACGAGCCTGCACCTGAAGACGAATTTCAGGTTTTTGAAGTTTCCAAGATGTTTCACCGCGAACACCCCTTTGCCTTTGTAAAAAGGGGTGAGGACAACTACCTGCTCCTGCTTGATAATCCGTTTGATGAGGACATCCTGGCTGCTGTTGACGTGATTGTGGACATTCCGTACGAAGTCCAGATGACGTCGGAATCTCGTATCCGGAAAATATTGGATGAGCATTACGGCCTGTCGTTTGATGAACTGGCTGAAGAGGGATTTGCCGGTGAAAACTCGGATATTGACAAGCTAAAGGATATGGCATCCGAGGCGCCTGTTATCAAGTATGTGAACAATCTGATAGATACGGCTGTCAATCAACGGGCCAGCGATATCCATATGGAACCTTTTGAGGATGGCCTGCGCATCCGTTTCCGGATAGACGGCATCCTCTATGACTATGAGATCCCGCCCCTTTCCATGCAGGCCGCGATAATCTCAAGGACAAAGCTTCTGGCTGCCTTGGATATTGCGGAAAGGAGATTGCCCCAGGACGGAAAGATTTCAGTCCGCATTTCAGGCAAAGAGGTTGATTTAAGGGTTTCAACCCTGCCCACTGTTTATGGAGAAGGAGTGGTTATCCGGATTCTTGAACAGGCGAGCATTATCATTGACATGTCCCATCTGGGCATGCAGGCCGACATAGAAAAACAGTTTAAAAAAATTATCTCGCTTAGTGATGGAATCATGCTGGTTACCGGACCGACAGGCAGCGGCAAGACCACTACTCTCTATTGCGCTCTTAATTTTATCAATTCTGAAAGCAATAAGATAATCACGATCGAAGATCCGGTGGAATACCAGCTGCGCGGCATAAACCAGATACAGGTGAAAGCTGAGATCGGCCTTACATTTGCCGCGGGGCTGCGTTCCATTGTCAGGCAGGACCCGGATGTGATCATGATTGGGGAGATACGCGATCTGGAGACCGCTGAGATAGCGGTCCAGTCCTCCCTTACCGGACATCTTGTTTTCAGCACCCTGCATACGAATGATGCCGTGTCCGCGGTTATTCGGCTGATCGATATCGGCGTGGAGAGCTTTCTTATCTCTTCATCTCTTAGGGGAGTTCTTGCACAGCGGCTTGTGCGGCGTATCTGCCCGGCCTGCAGGGAGGCTCGCGGTAATGTTTCGGAATTCCTGGGTCACAAGCCTGATGGCGAGGATTTTCAGCTTTTTGAGGGAAAGGGGTGTCAACAATGCTCAAAGACCGGATATTCAGGCCGTATCGGTATCTATGAAATCTTAACTGTTTCCGAGGCTGTGAGCAGGGGGATCTCCCAGGGGCTTGACCTGATCGGACTAAAAAGGATAGCTGAACAGGAAGGCCTGAAAACCATGTTTATGGACGGTCTTGAAAAGGTCAAAGAGGGGGGCACCACGTTTTCCGAATTGATCCGGGTGACCAGGGGATTGGAAGATGGGGCTCTATGATTACAAGGCTGTGGGCGCCGGGAATCAGGTCAAGGAAGGCACATTGGACGTGGCTGATACGGCTGCTGCCGTTAAAAAACTGATGATGCAGGGCCTGCGTCCCATTGAAATCAAACAGCACACCAAGGGCAAAAGGGCCTCGTTTTCCCTGGATCGATTACGCAGAAAAGAGATAACCCGCACCGATATCATTTTTTTCACCAAGCAGATGGCCCTGCTTTTGAATGCCGGCCTATCTCTGGACGCCTCTTTGAGGACCTTGAACCAGTACAGCGCCAAACCTGCTTTTAAGGAATTTACCGGGCAGCTTGAACGTAAGCTTAAAGAGGGCAAATCTCTTTCCCAGGCCCTGTCCGACTATCCCAAACATTTTTCTTCCATGTACATCAATATTGTCAGGGCCGGGGAAGAGGGGGGTGTCCTGCCCTCCATGCTCCTGAAAATCAATGAATATCAGGCTGCATCCCAGGAACTCAGGCAGTTCGTGATCTCCTCCTCGATCTACCCTGCCATCCTTATGGTGACTGGAATTGTCTGTCTTCTGCTCCTGTTTACCGTTATATTGCCGAGGTTTGAAATCCTTTTTGAGGGCATGGACTCGCAAATAGCGTTTCATGTCAGGATAATGATGGATATTGCCAGATTTGTGAACAGCCATCTCATACTCACACTTATTTTTCTGTTTGGTCCCCCAGTGCTTTTTGTCCGGTATCTCGGCACCGAAGAGGGCAAAAGGGCCTTTGACCGATTTTCTATCAGAATGCCTATCCTGTCGGATTTCATCAGGGGAATGGAGACCTCGAGGATTTTTAGAACCCTGGAGGTGCTTGTTAATAACGGTGTGCACCTGGCCACAGCTCTCAAGATCAGCAGCGGCGTGGCAGGGAATTTGGAATACCAGCGGCTTCTGCGGCAGGCTACGCAGGCGCTTAAAGAGGGGCGCCGGGTCGGGCAGAAACTGAAAGGCCAGGGCCTGTTGCCGGATCTGGCTGCCGATCTGCTCTCCGTTGGTGAGGAATCCGGCAGGGTAGGCCCTGTATGCGGCCAGATAGCGGATCACTATGAAAATGAACTGCGGGAAAGAATCAAGAGGATAATCTCGATGATCGAGCCCCTTTTTATTTTGATAATAGCTGTTGTAGCTGGATTTGTCGTAATTTCCATGCTTTCCGTAATATTGAGTATCAACGAGATTGCAGGATGAGAACATACAGTGGTCGGGGGCCAGGGGTCAGGGATCGGGGAAATGCAGACGGTTTTACTCTGATTGAACTGTTGACCGTCCTTGTGATAGTGGGAGTGCTTGTCTCGGTGGCGGCGCCGGCTACCGGGCATTTTCTGGATAATTTAAACTTTCGCAGGCAGACCCATAAGATCATGGCAACGCTTCGTTACGCACGTCTGGTTTCTGTCAGCAAAGGGCAGGAGGTACACGTAAAGGTCGATCCGGATAATGAGACCATCCTGCAACTCAGCGGTGCAGTGGAAGAAAAAAAAGAGTGCGGACTAACGGAAAATGATTATCTGAAAATAGAGCCGGAAGAGATCATTTTTTTTCCGGAAGGCGTGGCAACACCCGCTACCCTGACTTTTACCAAGGGCGACCGTACCAGAGAGATCAGACTGGAATTATTGACCGGTCTGCCTTCAATCAGTTAGTTTCCATTTGGAAATGTAACATTTCCAAATGGAGGGGTCGGGGGTCAGGGGGCTGGCTAGAGCTGCCCTTGACCCATAAGTCAGTGCATGGATAATTTTATTCCCCGAAGGGGAAATGGCGTATAGCCGGTGTGCTTTAGCCACCGGTAACGGATAACCCAAACATATTAGTCCTGAAAGGACGGCGTTTTGAGGGTGAACCGGCCACGGGAAGGCGTCGTCCCTTCAGGACGATCCCCTGTATGTACCCTATACCGGTGGCTGAAGCACACCGGCTATACGCCTCCACCCCTATCGGGGTTTTACCAATACAGTATTTATGGACAGACACAAGTCAGCGCTTATGTGTTTCAGGGGGCAGGATTTAGGGAACAGGGTTCAGGGGTCGGAAAAGGGATTCACGCTCTTTGAAATACTGATCGCAATGCTCCTTCTTGGAATAATTTCCACCATGATCTATTCCGTTTTAAGCGTGGGGATCAAATTCTCGGACAAGGGAGAAAAACGGGTCCACTCTCTGGCGCGTGAGCGTAATTTCCTTGCTCTTCTGCACAGGCAGATCAACTGCGCCTGGTATGATACGCAGCAAAAGAAGATAATAATTTCTGCTGATAACGACATCTTAAGACTTGTTACAAGGAGTCCTTTGATTCACCACAAGGTCGGCCTGGTTCTGGCTGTCTACAGATACCGGCCGGATGAAAAGGCAGTCTATTACATTGAAAAAAAGGACTTTTACAATATTGAGTATGATGGGGAGTATGTCCCTGAGTTTAACGACATGATCATGCTTTCCGGAGACATTGAAGCCCTGGTCATGACATATGACCCCGAATCCGGGGAAGGAGTGTCGGTTGAATATGGGGGGCGGCATTACGAGTTCATGCCTAAATCTATGTCCGGGTCAGCCGGTTAGAGTGGTTGACCACATCCAAGACTTTTTTTGCGAGATCATCAAAAGTTGAGATTCTTAAAAAGCCAGAAAGGCTTTACTCTGATAGAGGTCTTTGTCGCGGTGATCATTCTGGGCATGGCCTACGTGGCTGTATTGCAGAATTTTTCGGTATCGCTCACAAACATCGATCGTCTGGACCGTTCCGCTTCCCGGCTTCTTGATGATGTGATGGAATTTGAGAGGCTGCTCCGCCCGGATGAAGATGAGGAAGAAGAGGGAGAGACCGGTGAGGTCTTTCTTGAAGGCGGCAAATACAGATTGATCCTGATAGCCAATGGAAAAAGGGATCTCATGTCGCTAAAGCTGGAAAAAATTGACTAATAATGAGGAACACAAGCTGTCGAAATTATTCAGCCTGTATGAATTAAAAATTCGTAATTCGTAAGGGTATCTTGAATAATTTAGGATTTTCGTTTGAGGTCAAGGAACAGTGAAAATGAAAAAGCACCCATTCGGGCATAAACTCCGCATATTAGGTATATGTGAGCATTTTTCATTTTCGCTGTGACGCCGAAATCGGACGAAAAGACAATTATTCAAGATGGCCTTAATTTAGTAGCACAGTTACTATGCGCCATTCCTTGAGACATAAAAACGGTTTCGCCTTGATGGTTGTGATCATTGTCATGCTGCTGGTCACTGTCCTGGCATCACAACTTATCATGCTCGTGCGGACCGAACTCAAGATAGCTGCTAATACAAAAGCGCGTGCGGCAGGACGTTTTCTGGCGGAAGCCGGGATTAACATCTCCATTTTCCGGCTTAATGACAAGCCGCTTGAAATCAAGGACGAGGCAGATGAAAATTTTATTGAATCGTGCATTTATGAAGACTATCTGCCCACCGGAAAAATAACATATTATGCAGTCAGTGAAGCCGGAAAAATCGATTTGAATAGATCGTCTCGGCAGCTGCTTAAGCTTTTTCTGGAATATCACGAGTTGGAGCCTGATCAGGTTGTAACGGTTGTCGATTCGCTTCTTGACTGGCGCGATTCCGACGATCTGCATCGCTTAAACGGCGCGGAAAAGGAGACCTATGAAGCATTGGAACCTCCATACATACCGAGAAACGGCAAGATAATGGATCCAGCGGAATTCTTTTTAATTCACGGCACGGATATGCTTGTTGACCGGTTTACGGCGGAAGAGGTCTTCACTGTGCATAACAACGGGAAAAAAATAAATTTTAATCATCTTACCCCTGCAATACTTGATTTTATCATGCAAGATGACGAGGAGAAGATAGCAGCTTATTATGAAACCAAAAAGGAGATGGATGGAAAACTCTCATCCGCACTGGCCCGGCATATTATGGGCGATGAACGATTCGATGAGCTGAAAAAATTTCTGACCTATACCACAATAAGAAACAGGTCCCACTTTTACTATTATATTGTTGCCATCGGCCAGGCCGGATACACAAAAGAGGAAGCCGAACAAGAGGCGCTCAATGAGACGGCCGGGAAGAGACACAGGCCTGGGATCAAACTTTCGGCGCTTGTGAAGTTTCAAGGCTTAAAATTTGAATACGTGTCCTGGAAAGAGACCCTCACCTGATCAGTTGCCATGAAAGATGCCTTGAAAATTATCATCAAAAAGGACGGCGCTACCATCTGCCATCCCCTGGACAGCGAGTTAGATAGATTCATCTACCACCAGGACGGTCCGTTTGTGGATCGGCTGGCTGAATTCTGTTCCGAGAATGGTCTGTCCGTATCCTCGGTTGCTCTCTTTATTTCCGAGGACCAACTTTTTGTGAAATTCTTTCAGCTGCCTTTGCAGACCCATGATATTAAAGAGGCGATCAACTTTCAGTTAGGCATGTTGACGCCTTTTTCAGAAGATACAATTCTTCATAGCTGTAAAATTGTCCGCCAGAAGGATTGCTATCGGGTAATCATATTCGCGGCACGCTGGGAACCGGCCGGTTCTTATCCGGCTGAACTCATAGACTCAGGTTATAAAATTCTCGGTCTGTATCCGGAAAACCAGCGCTATGTGACCCGATTCAACCGAAAACAGAAGTGGGCTTTGGTCGTTCCGGGCAGATTCACCAAAACCTATATGTTTGACGGAACCGGTTTGGAGGATCGTTTCCTGAACGAGAAGGAGCCTGATTTTTCTGAACTTGCCACGATCTGCGGAACCGAGACGATCTATCATCCCACCCCTTCCGCGGGAAGTTGTTTCCTGGATAGCAGCCAGCTCTATTTGAAAAAACCCGTGCTCAAGGAATTTAATATGCTGCCTGCATCGCAAAGGCAGCCGGATTATTCTAAACGGATGATCATGTTCCTTGTTATTATAAATCTTGTCACGCTCTTGACCGTGGCCGGTATAACCCAATTCCGCTTAAATGCCAGAGAGATCCGGGTGGATCAGGAGATCAACAGGATCATGCCGTGGGTGAAGGAAGTAAAAGAGTTAGGCAGCAGAAATGAACGGCTGCAAGACTATATAGAGAAAATAGAAGGAATCGGCCCGTCCCCGGATATAATCACGTTCCTTACAGAGCTTACAGCCAAACTGCCTGAAAGCTCGTATCTGGATCAGGTGCGGATGGACAAAAAAAAGAATGCCATCCATATTCAAGGGTATACTGAAGATATAAGTGATTTGACGTCCAAACTCAAGGAAATGGGTGAGGCCAAGCTGAAATCCACCAGCCGGCGGCGAAATAAAACCTATTTTAATGTGGAGATAAGCCTGTCATGATAGATATCTCCCGGATCATAGATCGCTTTGGGGGCAAAAAGTCTTTACTTATCGGCATGATGGCGGTACTGCTCGCCCTGAAAGTAGGGCAGCTGACCATGAACCATTTTGATGAACTGGCCGAGCAGGTGTCAAATCGGGAAGCCCTGCTCGATCAATACTACCGAACAAGCAAAAAACTGGTAAAGCTGAAGGCAGATGTAGACCGCGCCGAAAAACGAAAAGAACAGCTTGACGTTTTCTTGTTCTCCGGCGAATCCGCTGAAGAAATTTCTTCAGCCATGCAGATCCGGCTTCAGGAACAGGTTATAAAAGCCGGTCTTGAACCTGAATCCATCAGACCGAGTCAGGGCCGTGAGCATAAGGAGAGAGATTATGGTGAAGTGGCGGTCAAGATGCGGCTTTCCGGCTCATTGAACGGCTTTATAAAATTCCTGGCCGACCTGAACAGGTCACAGCAGCTGTTTATAATTGAAGGTTTTACCTTGAAGTCTTATAAAAAGACAAAATTGAAGATCTTTATGGAACTAAAAGGGTATTATTTGCTAAAAAAAGAGAAGGCCTAATCTGATAACATGCTGCGATTATCTATCATTATTGCCCTGTCAGCCTTACTTATTTTCCTGATCAAGTTAGGCTTTGAGGGTGGACAGGGAGAACCTCTTCCGGAACCGGACATTTTAGCGAAGCCCGCATCCGTACTTGTTCCCATGCAGGGAAAGATAAACTTTTATCCTCCGGTTCCAGCACATCTGCCCGACCTGAATGAAGGGTACCTGTTTAATGAGGAAAGGCACGTTGAAGGAGAGGATGAACCGGTCTCGGATGAGAGGGACGATATCGGTGAATTTTGGGGAGATTTTGATGATGTGAGATATGTGGGGTCAATAATCAGCGGCAAGTTGAGTAAAGGTATTGTCTCATATCCTGTTCAGAAGAAGAAACGCGCACGGACTTCCAGGCCCGGTCAGTATTCAGGAAAAAATTTGAACTACGCCCGGTTGGTAGTAGGCGACAAATTCAGCGGTTACAAAGTAACCGGTGTCTTTCCGGACAAAATGATTTTTGAAAAAAGTGGCGAGACAACCGAAAAGCTTCTGTATGATACTGAAAAACAGCGGATTGTTGCGCCTGTCGTCACAAGGCAACCTAAGAAATCCGTACAAAGCCTTGGGGACAAGAACAAATCAAGCAGGCTCTCCCAGAAGAACAGGTCAATGGTGACAACCGGACGCAGACTTCTGCCAAGGGCGTCAACCACGGCCATAAGACGGAACCTTGCCCCTGACAGACCGGAGCAGATTCATAAGTAATCCGTTTGCGGGCCGAAACTAAATAGTAAGGTGATATATGCACTTCAACCACATATACCAGTTTATTGCGATTGTCTTGACGCTCACCCTCTGGGGATGCAGCGAGGCGGTTAAAGAACAGCCCGGTCCTTGGGACGGCCTTTCCGAAATATACGAGATCAGCGGGCAAGGGGAAGCAACAACCCGGGCTGATGTTGAAGACGTTTCCGACTTTTCAGAGGAAAGAGACGAGCCCCTGACAAAAGATTTATCCCGTAAAGGCGGTGGAAATCCCTATTTAGAGAGCATAAAAAGGAAGGCCGAGCGCAAGCAGATTAAATCCGGGGACGATGAAGGGATTGTGTTAAATTTTGACAATGCCGACATCTACGAATTCATCCAGGTTGTTGCCGAGGCCCTGGACCTGGATTACATCATTGACCCGCAGGTCAAGGGAGTTGTCAATATCCGCTCAAGCAAGGAGATATCCAAAAATCAGCTTTATGACGTATTTCATAAGGTTTTGAACATCAACGGGTTGGATATTCGGAGGGAAGGTGCGAATTACTACATCTTTTCCTCCCGTAAGCCTATGGCGCAGACTGTTTACGGACCTGAACAGGCCGGCAATCTCAAGGAATCTCCACGCATGGTCATACAGATTGTCCCGATCATGCATCTCTCCTCTTCACAGGCGATAAAACTCATTTCCCCATCACTCTCGGAACAGGGAATTGTCCATGACCTGCCCAGCCAGAATACGATAATTTTGAGCGATTTTGAGAGCAAGGTCGTGGATGCGCTTGTGATGCTTTCCAGGCTTGACGTCTCGCCTCTATCATCTTTAAAGGTCCGCCTGGTTCGAGTAGAAAAGGCTCCGCTCTATGATCTTAATGATGAACTGGCCGAAATTCTCGCCGCCCTCCGGATAAACAGCAAAGATCATATCGGAGTTTCCGTGCAACCTCTGGAACGGGTCAATTCTCTCCTTCTGGTAAGTAACAGTGAATCTTCACTTAACAGCGCGGAAGAGTGGGTCAGGGAGCTTGACGTGGTGCCCTCTGAAGGAAGAGACAATATTTACATTTACAACGTCAGGAATTCCGTTGCCACTGAACTTGCGGAACTGGTGATTTCCGTGATTGAGGATAAGCCCGGCACGAGCAGTTCGGCTGCAAA
>DAOVYS010000025.1 GCA_030635485.1 Pseudomonadota bacterium
GAAATTCGGGTTCGCATGGAGCCTTCTAATTGATGGACATCAATGCCGGGCATTGTTCCAATGGCCTCGGCCAGATCGAGACAATTGGACTGCTCAATCTCCTGATGCGTCAAGACCGTGACCAGCTGTGGATGATTTTCAATATAATCGTCCAGCCGTTCGGCGGTTACTACCACGGTATCCATGGTTGACACTCGTGAAGCGCCATGCCCGCTAAAGGCTTCGGAATTTCCGGCACCGTGAGGAGCCTTATGAGCAGCCAATGCCGATTGGCCGGACAAGAGCGCAACAAGGCTTGCAATAATGGCGATATGGTAAAGTTGTCTCACTTTCATAGAATCCTTAATTCGTCTCCTTATCTCTTCCTGCCTGCCCCATAGGCCGCAAGTCCTATTATCAGCAGAACCGTAAGCCCTGCCAACCATTCCACTCCTGAGGATGTCATTTGTGTGGTTTCGTCTTTGGACTTTATTTTCTCCATCTTGTAGCCTTCCACCTCTGATTCAGCCTGTGCTTCCGATTTTACGCCGGTCTCTTTGATTGTCTGTTGACTCTCCTTCGTATCTCCGGTTGGGGCGGTGAGTTGTTTTTGCAGTTCCTTACGATCTGCCGCCTGATTTTCAGTGGATTTACCGGCCATCTGCTCAATGGCCAGTTTAAATTTCTCAACCATCTCAGGAGTCATCACCCCGGGAAGTGAAATGATAGATACCACCATCTGGTTCAACATGGGGTTATTGCAGGTGTGGTCACAACAGGCCACCCCTTTTTCAATGACGCTTACGGCATATACAGCGGCCAGCTTCTGCTGTATCTTGTCATCTGCCTGCCAGTAACCTTTACGGACTGTTTCCAGCATCCGAGCGGTAATGGACTGATAGGCCCAAGGGGAGGCTTTGTTGAAAAATTTCTTTAACTCCATGCCATACTTATCTTCAACATACACCTCGTAAGTCTGCTGCCATTTAGCCGCATCCACCTTGTCCGGGGTGGTCACCTGCCACCCCCAGAGATATTCTACATAGTGAGACATCTCCCGTGCTCCGGCGTAATCCTCCTTTTTCATGGCCTCTATCCATTTTGGGTTGAAATAGCGACTGCGCATCTCACGTCCCAGGGTTTTGGCGACATCCTCCACATGAACTCTGCCCGGTTTGTTCTGTTGGATAATCAACGTCTCAGGGGCATCCCCTGCTTCGCGAGCAACGGCCATTGATAACGCGCCCAGGTATTGAAACATGTCATCATTGTCAAGCAGACCATAGACATTGGATGAACGGGAATGGACGGCCACATCCACCCCGGCAAGATTATGTTTAAGTAAATTTCGGGCAGATATGCCCCATTTTCCGCCACCATAAGCAAAACCGACTCTGTTTTCATAAACATCAACAACCTCTTCCGGCTTCTCCCACATGCCTGAACCAGAGGCCATTTGCGCCACCCCAGTGCCGTAGGAACCCGGCTCCGCGGCAAAAACACGCAGACGGCTTAATTCTTCCGCCTCTTTTTCGGACATACCATCTTTTATAAGTTTTGACTTGATCCGCTGGTTATGACGGGCAATAAGGTTTTCAATATCCGTCTGGCGGGCGGCAAGTTGCACAGCCTGATCAATAAAAAGCATCTTGTCCGGGAAAAGATCGCGGTAAAGGCCGGAGGCGTTTATCATCACATCAATACGGGGACGGCCTAAAATCCTGCCGGGAACAGGTTCCACCCCGACAACCCGTCCTGTCTTTGACCACACAGGTTTGATGCCCATAAGCCAAAGGATGGTGGATTCATTCACCCCTTCATTTCGCAAAATCTCAGTGGCCCATAGAACAACCGCCACCTTATTGGGGTAATGATCTTCTTTTGCCAAATGGTTGGCGATGATTTCCTCGGCTGCCTTTTTGCCGAGTTTCCAGGCAGCAGGTGACGGCAGTTTTGTGGGATTAAATCCGTAAAAATTCTTGCCCGTGGGCAGGGATGACGGGTTGCGGATGGGGTCATTTCCCTCGCCCGGAACCACATAACGGCCGTTGAGCCCCTTTAACAAAGCTCGGGTCTCAGCCGAACCGGAGTTTCGCAGCCGGTCGGCCATCTCCTTTTCGTCCGCTTCCGGGTTCCACTTGACCACGGCCTTGGCCATTTCTGCAATCTCCTGCTCTTGTGGAGCGCGGCCAAAGCTGTGCATGCCGTAAGGGATGAGATTCTCCCTGATATCTTCCAGGTAATGGCCAAGCAGGTGAACAAGTTCCCCATCCCCTTCGTGGTCCTGGCTGCCGGCTGCCTGAATATCTTTCAGGATGCCGGTCTGTTTGGCCAGTACAAAAAGTTCTTTTAATTTTTCCGGGGCAGTGGCGCTGTTTCTGACAACAGCCCTTTCATACTCATTTACCAACTCCGCCATCCGGCTGTATTCCTCGTAGAGTCCGGATTCCTTGAGCATTGGGGTGAGATGGGAGATAATCACCCCTCGTCCCCGCCGTTTTGCCTGGATGCCTTCACCCACATCATCGACAATATACGGGTACATATTAGGAATGTCGCAAATCAACACCTCCGGCGAACAGGATGGCGACAGCCCTGCCTGTTTACCTGGTGTCCACTCTTGGGTCGCGTGGGTTCCCAGGTGAATCATGGAGTCGGCCTGAAAGCTCTGTTGTAGCCAGAGATAGACGGCAATGTATTGATGATGGGGATAGAGGGTGGTGTCATGGTAGAGTTTCATAGGGTCATCCCCCCAGCCCCTGGACGGTTCAGGCAGCAGGATGATATTTCCCAGCCGTACCGCCGGGATGATGAAGTTGCCGTCTTTTATCATGATGGTTGACTCCTCAACAGATCCCCATTGCCGCACCACCTTTTCCTGAAAATCCTCAGGCAATTTGCCAAACCATTTTTTATATTCCATCACAGACAGCCTGACCACCTCGCCTGAATTCAACATTCGATCCAGCTCACCCGGAGCCCAGGAGCCGATATTTCTGGCCGAAGCGAGAATCATCTTCTTTATTTTTTCTTCAGTCAGCGGTTTGCCGGTTGTGTATCCATCATCATGCATGGCATAGATGATCTCTTTGAGGCTACGAAAGACATTGAGGTAACTGGCACCGATATTCTGTTTACCCTGATGATGATTATAAAAGAGGATGGCAACCTTTTTATCGCTATTGTTTTTTCGTTGCAGATTGACCCAGTTATGAAGACGCGGGATGAGCCGCTCAAGATTCTCTGCCACGGCCTCATTAATATAAAAAACCTTACCAGTGGCCGGGTCGCGGATCTCCTTTTTGGCAGTGAGTACAGTAGGTTCAATAAGACCGGACAGCTCAGGGGCGACAATGGCCCATGCCATCGCGTTTGCACCAATACCAATCTGGCTTTGCCGCCACTGTTCTACAGTGTCTTTATAAAGACTAACACCATTTATGATGGGGACATCCAAAGCGGCAAGGTCACGGGCCAGATCAGGAGTCAAGGCTGAATAAAATTTCAGGGAATAGGCAAGGACGATATCCACCCTGGACCTGCCCTCTCTATCAAGGAGATACTGTTCAATGGTCTGCTGGTCACGCCCAAAACAGGGCATAATGTTAAAGCCCGCCTCTTCCAGGCTGCGAGTGGTAAATTCAATGGGTTGGCGTTGCCCTTCGGTGAGGCTGGAGTAAAAAAAGAGTATCCCCAGCCACGGTTTTTCCTTAGCAAAACCCGGCTGCTGTTTGTACCAGGCGAGATATTCTTCCACGTTTGTAAACACGTCCTGACTGTCCGGATGATAGATGCCCTGTTTTATCACTGGAACCACCGGCTGCACGATAATTTCCGAATCAAAATGGCGTTTGGCCACAAGACGCAGCATATTACGAATATTGGCCTTGGACAGATGCCGAAAATATTCAGCCACCTCTTCATCAAAGAGAAAGCCCCTTTTTTTTAACCGTTCATCATCCGTGGAACCCCTGAGTCCATAGATGGTTTTGCCGTCAAGATCAATCTTTGCCAGCAGATACTCTTCAAGCTCTCGGCCCATGACATCCACCAGAATAATCTTGGATTCATTGATCTTGCCTCGTAACTCGTCACCGCCTTTGCGAATTTCAGCAGCGGAAAAATAGTCCGCCTTGATACCGGCAGGCAGATCCAGCCCGGCCACAGCCTTTTCAACCAGACAGGAGTTGTTGTCAATAACCAGCAAGCTGATATTTTCGGCACAAAGCTGGGCCGGGATAAGCAATACGATGAGAGTAAGGATGAAAGAGTACATTTGGAAAAAATCCTTAAATATTATCATTCGGCTTGATGCCGGCAAACAAGCTAAAACCACCAAATAGTAAATGTTTGTCAGCGCTTCACAGGGAGGTTAGCAGGCTGATCAGCTATACATATCGGTATGCTGGGCAGCCTGATCGCCTTCCTGTGGAGTGCTGACAAATATTTACTAAAATTTAAACGTCAGCCCGGCAGAACCGGTGATTCCGGCAGCAGGATAGTAATAGTTACTGCCATAACTGCGGTAGGCGTAGCCGTCATAATCCTTGCCAAAAATGTTATCCACCGCAACAAAGACCTCATAAGATTTATGCACCAGACGCAGCTTGGTATTAAACAGGGTGTACCCCGCATAGTCTGCCGTATTGGTCTTGTCCATGGCAAACTCGTCCTGGGCCAGCATGTTCAGGTGCCAGAGCAGTTCATGGCCGCGTTGTTTGAGCAGTCTGAAGTCCAGATCAATATTCAGCTTGTTGTAGGGCACTTTGGTAAGACGGTTGCCATTAATATTAACAATGGTGCTGCTGGTAGGTTTTGCAAGGATATCAGCAGAGTAGCGGGCATCGGTATAGGTATAACCCACCCGATAGGAAAACCAGTCACAAGGCGCACCGGACAGCGCAATCTCTGCCCCCTTGATAGTCGCCTCAGCTATATTCTGCTTACCAAGATACGCACCGCCGGCATCATAGGCCGTATCAAGCATGTCCTCAATGGTGATGTGAAACACGGTGATATCACTGCTCAGCCACCGTCCGAATTGATAACGAAAACCAGCTTCATACTCTGTGAATTTCTCAGGTGTCAGGGTGTAGCCGTTTGTGGCGGAGGTTGAACCGGAGGCATAGTAGTCATAGATATTGGGCGCTCGATAGGCAGTGCTGTATGAGGTGTAGAGACTTACATCATCATTAAAGCGGTAATTGAGGGCAACCCTGGGATTCCACTTGTCATAGCTTGGCGCAGTATCATAGTCGTAGATTCCGCCTTTGGTGAAGTCATAATCAGCATTATTGTTGAATTTGAAATAATCATAGCGCACGCCAAGGGTCAGGATGAGGTTGTCGGTGGCGAAAAATTCATCCTGAACGAAAAACCCCGTTTCCCGGCGTTTGAAATCACCACTTTTTTTCAAATCAGGAACCGTGTAGGGAAGTCCGATAGCTGTTGAAGCAGCTTTGGTGGTCTGCATATCTGTTTTGTCGTTATCATAATCAACGCCGATGGAAAATTTATTGGCAAAGCCTGCCAGCGGCTCTTTCCATGTAAAAATGGTTCTCAGGCCAAAAATATCTTCATCAAGCTCTTGCTGGTATGGCCGCCCGGTTGCCCGCAGATAGTTTTCGTAGGTTTTGTCACGGTTTTTATAATAGATGGTGGTTTTGAAATCTGCCGATTGCCCTTCAGTGTCCCAATTAAAACCGGTAATAATATCTTTGTTATCTGTTTCAGAATAGTCGGTTGACTGTCTCCGATCTTCCTCCCGCTCTGCTTTGCTGAGCTTTTTAGCAAGCATCCGCTCTTTATCTGTCACATTCAGATAAAAACTGACCCTGGTATCGTCAGAGAGCGAGTATCCTGCCTCACCGTTAAAATTCAAATTGTCGATGGCTGTATCATCCCGGTAGCCGTCCTGTTTGCGCTTTTTTACATTCAAATTGTAATCAAAATTATCCTTAGAGCCATGAATAAGGGCTGAATAGCGCTGGTCATTGTAAGAACCTCCGGCAGCCTGGATGCTTGCCCGGATGGTATGCGTGGGTCTTTTCGTGATGACATTAATGACACCACGAGCCGCATCTCCGCCATAAAGCGACGACATAGGCCCCTTGACAATTTCCACCCTCTCAATATTTTCCACAGGAATCTGGTCAAAAGAGGTATAGCCGAACTTGCCCAGATTCATTGGAATACCGTTTAACAAGACCAGAGCGCCACTGCTCATACCAATATGGGTTCCGCGTAAGGATATCTTAGGTTCAAGACCAGAGGCGTTGGTGTAATAGATACCCGGCAATTTTTTTAATGCCTCGGCCACGGTTTTGGCATCCATCGCTTCCAAATCAGATCCGGTCACAACACCAATATTTGATGAAGTATTCTTGATGGTATTTTCGGTACGGGTGGCAGTGACCACCACCTCATCCATATAAGTTGTTTCAGGGATTTCAAAGACTTCTTCCGCTTGTAAAATAATCGGAGATTGTGTCCATATTATTGCAGCCAGAGCTATTAAAATTATTCTTTTTTGCATTGTATAATCTCCGTGAAAATTTGAAATTTTCATTTTTTAACCTTTGCCTTGTTCACCAGGAATTATTCCGGCACATAGATCATGGAACCGTCTTTCAGCCTGTAGGCCGTGCCAAGTCTCTGTCCGGTTCCTTTTGTTTTTTCATCGGTCACTTTCATTGCCTCGATCTTTTTGCCCTTCTTGGTGATGACCTCCATCCGGCCATCTGCTGATTGCTTCATGATGGTGAACTCCGAATCTTCGCTAAAAAGGTCCTCAAGGTGGTAGGCTCCCAAAAGGGCCAGCAACAGGCCAACGATAAAGACCAGCCCCAAATCAAAAAGATTGGCCACTCCGGTAAGCGGATCGTTATCCGAAAGACCGGTGCCCCGGTTCTGACGGCGATTCAGAAATTTCATTTTTTTCTCTCGTTAAGGCTTTTATTTATGCCACACCAATCGCCTGCCAGTACCTCGGCGGCCAGTTCCATGTTTTTGATATCCTCTTCAACCCAGCGTCTCTGGATGGTGAAGAAAAAATAGGCGGCAAGACCGAGAGCCATACCTACCACCGTGGTGGTAAAGGCTATGACCAGATCGCCTGAAAGCCTGGTCAGATCCCCCTGCCCCAGAGAAGCGAGGCCGGTCCCCATGGGGATTAAGGTGCCGATAAGCCCCAGACCCGGACCGATCCGGATGAGTATTTTCAGTGAATCAAGAGATTTCCACAGGTGAAGTTCTGTCTCGCGTAACAGATTCATCACCTGCACCTCCTGCAAATCTCCGCCACTGACCCCATCCAGCCTCTCCAAGAATTTTTCAACCCGGCTTGAGAGGCTAAGTCCAGCTGATTTGGCCTGCAAATCACCGGGCAAATCAGTCCCGTCCCATTTTTTCAGGCGACTACGTTCAAGCCACAGGCCGAAAAACGAACCGGAATAGATAATCAGCCAGACAGCAAGACCAGCCAGGAGCGCCAGCACGGGCAGAAAGAGGGATGATGCCACAAGATAGATAAAGGATTTGAGTAACGCTGTTATTTCCATAGCTATTTGTTCCCGATCGTTCTGAGCAACCCGCCGCTGAAAGCCAGGAAAACTCCGGTAAGTAAAACGGGCAGATGTTCCGGCTCCATGCCGCCTTGGCCGGAGCAGGACAGCCGGTAAATTTTGTCCAGATCACCAAACTGCGGCACCATGATGATGGTGAGCAAAAAATAGAAAGAGACAAAGAGCATGACCCGTCCTAAATCCGCTTCCGGATTCGCTCTCCCTTTGCTTAATCCAAAAAGGATAATGGCTGTTAACAGGCTTACGGCAAGGTAACAGGCAAAAAGCAAACCAAAAACAATCCGGTTTTCAGGATAAAGGGAGAGCAAAAAGGCGGCGGCAAAGAGAATCACTGAAAAGCAGACCGGACACGGCAGCACCAGCGCTAGCCAGGCCCGACTTTTCTTGTGTGGTGTTCCCCCTTTCTTAAGAAGAGATACCCCCCATAAACTAAGCAACCCGGCCAGAAGCAAATGGAGAAACATGCCGCTTTTTAAAAAGGCCTGCATGGTCTCCAGATAATCAAGGAGATTGACCCGGATAAGCAACAAGGCCACCGCCAGAAAAACCAGGCCATACCCCGCCGTAAAGGCCGCCAGTAGACCCAGACGCCTGACTGTGCCGGTCTGTCGGTTCAACAAATAATGCAATCCGGCCCCGCTTTTAACGGCAAAAACACCCATTGAAAAAAAAAGACCCAAAATAAGAGACTTAATTTCCATGACTTTTCATCACTTTCGCCTTTCCTGGAGAGCGCAAACAGTGGTGCATGGCAAATTGAAAAGAATCCCAGTCCTTGATGAGTAATAGAGTAATTTTGCTAAAGGTTTGCTCGTATCCAGCCATGAAAATCCTCCTGTTTTAAAGGTAAGCGTTCACCAGCACCCCATCTGCACGCGTTCAGGGCAAGCGACATAGAGTAGCTATAATCCCTCGCCCTGATCACGCACAGCTGGGGCACTGGTAAACGCTTTACAGGGGGTGGGGTCTCGTAAGTTCGTACCCTTGGTGAACGGTTACGTTTTAAAGGGTTATGACCGGCCCGGGTTTATCCTTACTTTGAGGCCAAAAAAAATCCCCGGACCAATTAATATTGATCCGGGGATTCCCTGATTTTTCCTCAGATTGCACAGTGATGTCCCTTGTCCGCGGAGACAACCTCTTATTCTTCTCTAGGCAGGTCTTCTGACTCCCGGTTCATCCTACTTATCGCGCCTTCCCGGCAAAAAGCCAGTGGCATAAAAAGCGACGTTCGTCCCCGGTCACAGCGGCGGGCCCGTCCCTGATTTGCACAGGGTTCCCTATTACGCTCAATTAAGAGCACCTGAAAAGATTTTCCCAAGACTTAACGAAAAAAAAGAGACAAGTCAAGTGAAAAGTATACATTCAGGAGTGTAGGCCCCGCTCGGCACCACTGCATAAAGTGTATTTTTTTTAAAGCGGCCGACTTTTTACAAAACCATCAACGTTGGACAGGAATTGTTTTTTAGTGGTCATATACGGCCTATTTCTTCCAGTCTAGATCCTCCATTTTTAAAAAATTGGGCAAGTTTACGTTCTAATATGTTCAAACTGTTGATTTTTGAACAAAAAACAGTGTAAACTTCAGTGAGTAAGTTATAGCCCTCATGGCAAATGGGCCGGAACCCGACTTTTGAAAAAACCAAAAAACAAATGGTGAGGCTGCATGAACTACAAAAACGAAACCGGTTATAGTGAAAAAAGAAAATATGAGCGGCTGGACAAAAAATTTAAAATTTCTTATTGCCAACAGGAGGACCTGTCGAATCATGTGCCAAACCTGGAGGGAGAACTGCTTGATATAGGCGGTGGAGGCATACGGTTCCTTGCCGGCGAATCAATAAAGAAAAACAGCCAACTGGTTATAAGACTGGAATTTTCCGGATGGAAGGTCGACAAGGACGAATGGACCGCGACCGGGAACAGTAAGGACCACGGTCTGTTAAAGGTCATCGGCAATGTGATGTGGAGCGTGGAGAGCCGGACGGAACCTGGAAAATATGAGGTCGGTGTCAGCTTTTCAGGACGCATTCTGTGATTTAAAAGGAAATCGATTAATTCTTGCTGGAGTATTTAATATGACTACAGAAAAAAAACCCGAGGTCAATCTTGAAATCTGTTCCGGGTCCTTAAGAATTGCCGCAGAGGAAGTGATCTACAATATCACGGTGCCGGAACCGCATGAAAGCAGCGTCGTAAAGGTCGTTGAAAAAATTGTCAAGGTTGAAAAACAGGTTGATGATTCCGTTTCTGAACCGCAAGCGGCAGAACCGCCCGAGGATATGCAGGAACCATCCGAGGCCGCTGGAGACGACGACTTCTACAAATCGGTCTCCAACGATCTCTACACGGATATCGGCAAGCTGGCAAAAAACCTCACTTCCACCATCATGGATCTGCCGGCTGAAGACCGCAAAAGCAGACGGGCTGATCTAGGCGAGGCCGATGAAAAAATAGAAGACGCTAAAAACGAATTGCGTGACATCGTGAACATGACGGAAGAGGCAGCCATGGAAATCATGGATCACGTTGAACAGGTCCAGGGGCAGACCCGTGATGTCAAAAATCTGCTGGCCCTCTTGAAAGATCACAGCGCATTCCAACAACCTGTTAAATCCGAATCCGGGGAGGAGCCGGAAGAGGCACCTGTTGTCCTAAAAATGGATGAGCTGAAAAAAAGAGTGGCAGAGGCGCAAGAGATTATTTCCACAATCCAGGAAGAGGCGGGCGCGGCTCCGGAAGAGCCGCCCGAACCGCAGGTAAAGACGGAAAAGAAGATACGTTTCCTGTTCCCGCTGGACGTCATTTTCCAGACGCTTTATGAGCTGTGCACCAACGAGACCGTAAAGACTCATATCACAACAGCCAGAAACAAAGCTGGGGAGATATTCGACTCCGACGTCTTCTGTGATAGTGTCAGCCCCAAAATTGCCAAACTAACCCCGGACGAGGACAATTTCTATCAGGTGCCGATGTCGGATCTGTTTACATCCCTGAGCGATGCCTGTAGCGATAAAGGAATCATAAATCTATTAAAAAAGATGGATTCCGGACAGGAGTCCATCTTTCTGGACATGAGCCTGCCGCTTGAGGTCCCGCCGACCGAGGAGGTTGAAGTTGAACTCCCGTCTGATGAGACCGAAGCTCCTGCCGCTCCCCGGGCAGCCAAACCTGATCCCAGGATTGACAGTCTGGGGGAAATACTGGGGGACAGCTTGGCATTAATCGACGATGTGGCGACAATAACCGCTGAACCTGGTGTATTGGCAAAACCTAGCGCACAAAGCCTCATGAATATTGAAGACCAGGCTGAAATCTTTGAAAAGATAGAAAAATCGTTCGAGATTGCGGACAGCATTGAGGCAGTGACGGCGAAGATAACCCAAGCGCTCTCTTTCCAGGATCTTTCAGGCCAGCGGATATTAAAGATCATCAAGCTTCTTACTGATTTTCAGATACAGCTTGTGGCAATGGTCGTTTCATTCGGTTCCCAGTTAAAATACAGGAAGCAGAACAAAAACATCACACCCGAGGAAAGCAAAGCGCTTGCCCAGAAGGATGTTGATTCCTATATCGACACCATGACAGGGGCCGGAGATGAGGAGGAACGCGAGCTTGATCAGACAGCTGTAAACGAGATGCTTGAAAATATGGGCTTCTAAAAAACTAATTCATTTTGTTGTTCGCGTGTGCTAAAATTATCGCAATTAGACAAAGACGCATTGTGTAGGCACATACCAAAAAAATCAAAGCGATATGTGGATAGACTTATGGGAGCTCTGAACGATTTTGCCCAAAAAAACATGATAGAGCAGATTACAATTCTGGATGAAATCAAGGGGGCCGGACAGACAGATGTCATACCGGAATTATCTGATCTTCTTGCGCATCCCCTTGGCGATTCGGCAGTAGATGAAATGGTCTATCATACCCTTTTTGACATGCTGGACGGCCAGGATGATCAGATTGTAGCAGGCCTAAATCATAAATCAGATAAGGTTCGGCTCCTTTGCATCAGACGTGCCGGTGAAAACGCGCCCTCTTCCGCTCTTCCTGTTCTCTTGGACATGCTTGAGGCAGACAAAGATGACGAGGATCTTCTCGGTGAAATCATAAGGGCCTTGGGCAATTTCAAGGACTCGGCTCTTGTCGACAAACTTATGCCCTTTCTTGAGTCTGAAAACGCAACAGTTGCGGCCTGGACCATGCAATCGCTCTTGGAATTGGATGGTCCAAGGGTTCTTTCGTCCTTGAAAAATCTCATCACAGAGCGAGATGATGATCTAAGAAAAAGCGGAGGATGCGACCTATCGACCGCTTCCGCCATTCAGAACATTGCCGCGTTTACAGATGAAGATACCACAACATTTCTTGTCTCTAGAATTCATCACCCAAATCCCATGTTCAGAAAATGTGTACTCTCAGCCCTAACTTCAATGGGAGAAACGATTCTGCCCGCGCTTGAAAACTGTCTTGAAACAGGAGATAAAGATGAAAAAATAATGGTTGCAAACGCACTGGGAATTATGGGCGAAAAAAAGGGCGCCGACATCCTGGTCGCCAGGCTTGACCAGGAACCGGATATTGAGTTGAATCTGAAGTTTGCCTTATACGAGGCACTCGGTAATATCAGTTCAATGCACAGTATCATCGCCCTTTCCGATGGACTTGAAGAAAAAGATGAACTGGTATTGATGGCTGTGGTAACAGGCCTGGAAAATCTGTTCAATCCGGGTGTTGCAAAGAAATTAAAGGAAGTGGTTGATCGCGGAGACAGACAGAGTGGGCGGCTTATAACGGCAATAATTACGGCCCGTGCGGTAAAGCTGTTTAAAGATGTCATTGACTCGGAAACGCATGCTGAAGCCATGATAAAATCACTGCTTGAGACTCAAGATAAGGAGATGGTCTCATTTTTCAGGTTGGTGCTGGAAAAAATGGAAGGGGAGCAGCCCGCGGCTTTTGCGAAGCGATTAAAGGTTGAAGACGTCTCAACCAAGGCCGGGCGCATATTATTTGCTGATGACTCAAAGGCAATGCTTTACTTTTACAAGGGTGTGGCCGCGGATATGCAGGTACAGGCGGAAGTAGCCGAAGACGGCAAAATAGCCCTTAATTATCTACTGTCAGGCGAGTCTGTCGATCTTCTGGTCACTGATCTGAATATGCCCAATATGGATGGAATAGAACTTGTAAAAGAGATTAGAAAATCCGGTAATTGGGCAAAGCTCTATATTATGATGGCCACCACTGAGACCGAAAAATCTCAAACCGGTCTGGCTAGAGAGGCCGGTGTAAACGAATTTATCTCAAAACCGTTTACCAAAGAGGCGCTAAAAGAGACTCTTCAAAAATGTCTTGAAAAAACCCAGGGGTAAAGGACAGCCGAGCTTTCAACCTGACAATCATTAAATCACCAACCTGCCAAAACAGCTATATCAACTTAAGGAGCAATAGATGAACAGACCTCTGGGGATCACAGTCAACCGCCACATTTCAGACCTTCAACGGCTTCACCCCAAGGCCACGGGTGCGCTGTCCAGCGTGTTGAACGAACTGATAGTATCGGCAAAGACGATTTCAGCTGAAGCCAACATGGCAGGCCTGGCAGACATTCTCGGAATGTCCGGCAAGACGAACATCCAGGGTGAAAAAGTGCAGAAACTTGATGAATATGCAAACAACAGCATCAAGAGACGCATGGCCCGCTGCGGCCACCTTTGTGTCATGGCCTCGGAAGAGGAAGAAGGCATCATCCCGGTGAAACCGGGCTATGAAGGTTCGTACACCCTGGCATTTGACCCCGTGGACGGCTCTTCCAACATTGATGTGAATGTCAGTATCGGCACCATCTTTTCCGTGCACAGCCGCCTCAGCCCGGATGGCGAGCCAGGGACCGAGAAAGATCTGCTGCAGCCTGGAAACCGTCAGGTAGCTGCCGGATATATCGTGTACGGCGCCAGCACAATGCTTGTTTTTACAACCGGCGAGGGAGTCCATGGATTTACTCTGGATCCTAGCGTGGGAGAATTCTACCTCTCACATCCAGACATAAAAATTCCTGAAAAATGCAAGTACTTCAGTGTAAATGAAGGGTATACGAACTACTGGGATGATAGGATGCGCAGATTTGTCAAATATCTTAAAGAAGTGGACAGCGAGCAGGGTCGGCTGCCGTACAGTTCCAGGTATATCGGTTCCCTTGTTGCAGATTTTCACAGAAATCTGATCAGTGGAGGTATTTTTCTTTATCCAAGCGACAAAAAGGATCCGGACAAGCCGACCGGCAAACTCAGACTATTGTACGAGGCTGCGCCCCTTGCCTATCTTGTTGAGCAGGCGGGCGGAAGAGCAATCACCGATGACGGCAGAGAAATTCAGGATATTGAGCCCGAATCTCTCCATCAGCGGGTACCTCTGATAATAGGCAGCCGCAAGGAGGTGGATATGGCGGAGAAATTTTTGTCGGGAAAAGGGTAAGCGTTCACCTGGAAAGGAGTAATTGTCCATATTTCCGGATGGACATTAAGGGGTTCGCCCTAAAATAGCTCCAGATCCCCAGCCTTCTTCATTCTTTCTATCACGCGATCCCGGCCCACCGCGATCAGCACGTCAAAAAGGCCTGGTCCGGCCGGAAGACCTGTTACAATGGTGCGCATTCCATTAATCAGAATGCCCGGCTTTATCTCCAGTTCTTCCGCCAGTTCTCTGGTGACCCGTTCCGTCTCTTGCTTAGAGAAATCGGAAATCTCCTCAAAACGGTGGGCCAGCAACGGCAGCCACTCCTTTAATCCCGGATTCTTCTTAATGTTTTTCTTTACAGACTTGGGATCCAGCGGATAGTCATCCGAGAAATAGGGAAGCCCACCTTTTACAAAATCCTTTAACGTATGAAAACGGCTCCTGATAAGATCAAGGGTGGCAAGAAACCATCCTTTTTTTTCGTCGTCATAGGAATCCTCCCAAAGCCCTGCCTTTATCAGTTCTTCCTTTACAAGCGGTCCGAGCTCCTCAATAGGCATGGTGCGCAGGTAATGGGCATTGATGTTTAAGGCCTTTGGGTCGGTGATAAATTTGGGATCTCCCTTTCTATAATTAAAGACAGAGTTTGATTTATTAATCCTACCAAGGGAAAAGGTCTCGATAAGTTCTTCCCTTGAAAAAATTTCCCTGTCATCCGAGGTTGACCAGCCTAGGAGCACCAGAAAATTACAAAGGGCCCAAGGCAGAAAACCGTTTTCCTGATAAAAATGAACTGCCACGATTTCGCCGTGTTTTCGTTTTGAAATTTTTGCCTTGTTAAGGTCAAGCGTGAGCGGCATGTGGGCAAATTCAGGAACTTCTGCACCCAGCGCCTCATAGATGAGAATTTGCCTGGGGGTATTTGTAACACCATCCTGGCCGCGGATGACGTGCGTTATCCGGTCGCGGATATCATCCACCACATTGCAAAGCAGATACAAAGGCTTACCGTTTGACCTGACTATTACAAAATCTTCAATGTCATCATATGCCCGTTCGATGCGGCCAAGGACCTTATCGGTAAAACCAACCGTTCCATCGCTGTCCGCCACCTTGAACCGGACGACATAGGGGAGTCCCTGCTCCTCCTTGGCTGCCACCTGCTCGGAAGTCAGGTTGCGGCAGGTCCTGTCGTAACGGTAATCGCCTTTGGCCGCAGCCGCGGCCTCCCGTTTTGATTCCAGCTCCTCCTTTGTGCAGAAACACTTGTACGCATGGCCGGAGGCGAGGAGTTTGTCGGCTGTTTCAATATGTTCATTGGCAAATTCTGACTGAAAATAGGGACCCTCATCCCAGAAAATTCCCAGCCATTTCAGACCGTTCAGTATTCCGTCAATGGATTCCTGCGTGGATCTTTCAGTGTCCGTATCTTCTATGCGAAGAATAAATTTGCCGTTATGTTTCCTGGCAAAAAGCCAGTTGTAGATAGCGGTCCTGGCTCCGCCGATATGAAGGTAACCCGTTGGGCTAGGGGGAAATCTTACTCTTACTTCTGCCATGGTTTTCTCCTTTGAGAAAAATGATGTTTCAATTCAATCGATATATAAAAAATATTGGAAGCCTTCTGCCAAAGGCAGATGTAATAACAAAAAAAACCCCGATTTACAAAAAAATTTTCCATATCACTCTAAATTATGCTAAAATTAAAATAAAGGTTGATAAAAAAGGAAAAATTCGTCCTCTGGGCGTGGAACTTTTTTTCTGCAAAACTGTCTTAAGAAATAGGGGCAATTGGGTAAAGACTAACCCAAACTTTTTACAAAATGGAGGTGACGCCATGATGGTCGATCCAACAAATGTTGCAGCCCAATATACAAATAACAGACCTTTGGATGCAACCAGCAACATCGGCAGAGAAAACCCGAGCAACGAAGGCAGGCCTGAAGCAGGGCAGACCAGCGAGACCGGGCCGGCTGTGATGAGCAACATCTCCGCAGCTTCGCTTGAGACTACAAGGGCTGTCAATGCCCCGGAACAGACGGCTGACCAAAATCGGACCAACACAGTTGTTGAGGGCGAAGAGAAAGGACAGAATAAACAAGAATTGCGAGGGAAAGAGGTGTATCAACAATCCCGTCTGGTGGATGTTGTAGCTTGATAGTGAGACATCATTTCTGTCCGTATAATATGAAATCTGAAAGTTTGTTCAACCTGCCGGCGCCGGGTCGAAGAACTGACGAGGAGGTGTGCTTTTTATGAGCACGCCTCCTTTTTTTATGTTTGTCTTCCAGAATAGGAGCTTGACCTATCTTTGACTGCGTCGCAAAAAATTAAAAAGTCTATCCCTCAGTCATAAGCTCCTTAAAATAGACAATAGAAGGGAAATCAGGCGAGAATTCTACAGGACTCCTGCTGCTGGGCCGGGCAACAAAGATCAAAGCGCCGAATCCACCGTATTCACTTGCAGCCTTAAGCACTGCCTCTGTGTCGTCGGCAAGCATGGTCCTTTCAGGTACGTATTCCAGTCTCTTTTCAAGTATTGGCCAGAACTCAGGGTCCTCCTTGGCAGTTCCTATCTCAGACGAGCAGATTATCTCATCAAAAAAATCACCGATAGCGCTTTTTTTTAATTTTATCTCAAGGGTCTTGGAATGGGCATTTGTGACCATGCATATCCTTTTTCCAAGTCTGCGGCAAAAGTTAAGAAAATCAATAACAAAAGGATGCACGTTGATCAGATGGTTCACCTTCATTTTGAGCTCCGGGATATCCAGCCCCAGTTCGTCTGACCAGTAGTCTAGGTCTGTCCACTCCAGCGTCCCCAATCTGCTGTTATACTTCCGAAGCAGCTCCTTTCCGGCATCCGTAACCGTCATACTGTTCTGTTCGGCATAGACCTCGGGAACATAATGCTCCCAGAAATAGTCGTCAAAATGTTTGTCAAGCAGGGTGCCGTCCATATCCAGAAGCAACGTCTCAATCACATTCCAATCAACGCATGGTTTTATTTGCTGCACAGATTGTATATTCATTTCAGAGTTAACTCAGATGGTCTCGTAAGTCATGGGATGGTTAAATTCAATCCTGGCCAAGGCAGCAAACGTGGCATCCCCTGCCCTGGTTTCCAAAAGGTCCTCAATTAATGGAAAAATTCGTCTTTTTTCATCCGGAGGGATGAGAAATCCAGGCAGTCGTTCAGTATCTGAAAGAACGGATCGTACGTTATCGTCAGCTGAGATCAACAATTTTAAAACATCCGTCATATTGCCCCATTCTCCATTCTCATCAATATGTTCTATTACCTGCATAATCGCCGTATTAAGGGTGATAATCCAGGACGGCACGCGTGCCCCCTCATCCTGACTGCAGGGAGCAACGGACACAAAACTCCTGCACGAAAAAGGCCGGAATTCATAAATCCGGCAACACCCTTTTGCCAGGAAAATACAAGGAGCAAAATTCCATCCATGGTTCTCATCAGGCGGTTCATGCTGATCAAGACAATACCGGGCCAACCGGTTGGTTGTTATGGATGGAACGTTCTGTGATGCGGGTGTCTGTTCAATAAGAGCAAGGAGATCTATTCGGTCTTCCTGCCGGATATGAGTCAGTATGGCTTCAGCTTCAAGCGAGGTCAGGGTGACGCTCTGTGTACAGCATGCGGAACATCCCTTGGTGCAGGTAAAACTGAGTCCGGACAGCCACGCCTGATATTTCTCGTAAATGATCTCAAGGAGCAAGGATTTCCACGGCTCAACCATTGATGCACTCATAAAAAGTATTGGGATGGCTAAGTAAAAATTTCGATATACAAGGAGCAGTAATTTTTCAGGTGCGAGACCATACATATGGTATGGCGAGTGCCTGAAAAATTGCTGCGCCGCAGTAGATCGGAACTTTTTACGACGCCATCAGCCATTGAGAGACCCGATCAGATCATGAATTGACTTCATATCATGCTCAATCAGGTATTTTTCAATTCCCTCAATTACCTGCATCGTAACTCTGGGATTAATAAAATTTCCAGTGCCGATTTGGACGGCTGAGGCGCCGGCAATCAAGAACTCCAGGGCATCCTCCGGCGTAGTGATCCCACCGATGCCCA
>DAOVYS010000119.1 GCA_030635485.1 Pseudomonadota bacterium
TCAAGCACCTCGCGGCCGTCTTTCTTTGGAAGATTCAGATCTAGCAGGATGAGATCCGGACGGGGTGCATCTCTATATTTGTCTTTACGGTGCAAAAAAATCACCGCCTCCTCTCCATCCATCACCACACTCAGGTGGTTGACTATCTTGGCCTCCTTGAGATCTTCCTGAGTCAGTCGCACATGAACTGAGCATAAATCCCAAATGCAATAAACATACTTACCACCACCAAACGCATCCAGAGCTCATGCGGCCCGGGAGCGCCCAGAGCCTCGATAAAAGATCCCCCATCGAACGAAAAAACATGGTGAATCAAAGATTCAACGACCCAATAAAACGCCGCCACTCCGATTCCTACCCATGTTAATGTGCCATGGTACGTTTTTCCGGTTGTGGTTCTGTTATTCATGAAAAGGGACTCCATTGGGGGTCGGAGAGCGTAAAAAATCAAATCATCAAACAAGACTGACTTTAATTGGAATTTTCCGACTGTCAAGCGGTAACTGCTTAGGGCGAGTAATCACAAAAAAAGGAGAAATATTTTCATAAAAATGATATTGATGTCCGAAAAAAACCAATACCCGTTGAATGCAGGATGACGCAAAGGAGAGCAGAAAAATATGGGAACGGAACCGAACAAGATTATTTATTCCATGATCCGCGTGAGTAAATTTTATGACAATAAACCGATCTTAAAAGATATCAGCCTATCCTATTTTTACGGCGCAAAGATAGGAGTTCTTGGGCTTAACGGCTCTGGAAAATCGACCCTGCTTCGTATCCTAGCCGGTGTTGAAAAAGAGTTTAACGGCGAGACCACTATTGCGCCGGGGCTCACGGTCGGGCTGCTTGAGCAGGAACCGTCACTTGATGATTCTCTGACCGTACGCCGGGTTGTTGAACAGGGCGCCCAGGAAACCGTTGACCTGCTTAACGAATTCAACCGGATAAACGAAAAATTCGCAGAACCCATGTCTGACGACGAGATGGACAAGCTCATTACGCGGCAGGGTGAAGTGCAGGAAAAACTCGACGCACTTGACGCATGGGATCTTGATTCACGGCTTGAGATGGCTATGGACGCCCTCAGATGTCCTGCCGGCGAGACGGAAATCCGTGTACTGTCAGGCGGAGAAAAACGTCGGGTTGCGCTGTGCAGGCTTCTGCTCAAAAAGCCCGATATCCTGCTTTTAGACGAGCCGACAAACCATCTTGACGCCGAGACCGTGTCCTGGCTGGAACATCACCTGAAGCGCTATCCCGGCACCGTGATTGCCGTGACCCATGACCGGTATTTCCTGGACAATGTTGCAGGCTGGATTCTGGAACTGGACCGGGGCCGCGGCATTCCCTGGAAAGGGAATTATTCATCATGGCTTGAACAGAAAGAGAAGCGGCTGGAACTGGAGGAAAAAGAGGAATCCAAACGGCGCAGGACCCTGCAGCATGAACTTGAATGGATCCGGATGACGCCCAAGGGGAGGCACGCAAAATCCAAAGCCCGCATTAAATCGTACGAGGAACTGCTCGGCAGCGAAGGAGAAAAACGCGCGCGGGATCTGGAGATTTACATACCGCCCGGACCAAGACTCGGCAAGGTGGTAATCGAGACAAAAAATGTCAGTAAAGCGTATGGCGACAGACTGCTCTTCGAATCCCTGAACTTCTCACTGCCGCCGGGCGGGATCGTGGGAGTGATAGGCCCGAACGGCGCAGGCAAGACAACGCTGTTCAAAATGATTACCGGCCAGGAAAAAACCGATTCCGGCACGATCCGGCTTGGGGATACGGTAAAGCTCGCATACATGGACCAGAGCCGTGACGACTTGAAACCCGAGGATTCGATCTGGGAGGCAATATCAGAAGGCCGGGACAACATCCGGCTCGGCACCCTGGAAGTCAATTCCCGCGCGTATGTCGCCAGATTCAATTTTTCAGGTTCCGAACAGCAGAAAAAGGTAGGGCTCATGTCCGGCGGCCAGCGTAACAGGGTGCATCTGGCCCGCATGCTCAAGGAGGGCGCAAACGTGATCCTCTTAGATGAGCCCACCAACGATCTTGATGTCAACACTCTGCGCGCGCTTGAGGAAGCGCTTCTCAACTTTGCAGGCTGCGCCGTGATAATCAGCCATGACCGCTGGTTCCTGGACCGGATCGCGACCCACATCCTCGCATTCGAGGGCGGTAGCCGGGCAGTCTGGTTCGACGGCAACTATTCCGAATACGAGGCCGACCGCAAATCAAGGCTCGGCACGGAAGCGGACCAGCCCCACCGAATCAAATACCGACATCTGACACGTGATTGATATGTAAGCGAACACAGACGCCGCAGATGTGCGTGATCAGTCCAATCGGCTATAGCCTATACTTTGCCGGTTTAAACTGATCACGTACAGATGCGGCGTCTGTGTTCGCTTAGAGGTGTTGTGATTTCTCGTAGTCCTCAATAGTGGAGATGTACCACTTGATTATCTTTCTGACTTCAAGGGTGATTGATTCATGGAAGTTTAACCCGACATCCCTCTCTTTTCTGGTGCTTTTAATATTTTTTATCGCACCTACAACAGGCACGTGGCCCTTGATCCCGGGGAATTTACAATGCATTGTGACCAGATCGTCAACACGAAAAAAAGGAAGTTCCCGGGCCGGAGGTTTCTGGATCACGCAACGGCCCCCGTTCCTGGTTATGTCCAGCAGCGCCCCCTCCCACTCCTCATCGTCTAAGATCAGTACAATCGGAATAAAACATTTTGATCTCTTGTTGCTCCTAAGGTCGTGTTGCTGGATGATCTTGGGGTATTCCAGAAAAAGCAGCCGCACCGGATTTGTAATGGATCCAATTATTTTTGTCTGAAAACCAAAGACCGTGCCACGACAGAGGTACCGGACAATAAGTTCATTACCTTTATACAGCTTATGCTTTATCAGGCCGAAAGGCATAGGAGTCCGAATTATAAGGCAGTCTTCTTCCATGCCTACCAGGCAGCTCTCCAAAGGCACTCCAACGCCCTCGATCTCCACCTTAAGTTCATTCCCGACCTCAAAAAATATACTTCTCCCGGTTTTCAGAAAATCACTCTCCATGATATTCCCTTTTTCAAAAAATGCGCCCTTCTCAAGTATCCATACCCGACCATCAACCCATGATTGAAAAATCATACAGCGAGCGCCTGAGCCATGTCAAGCGGAACATAAACGTTAAATAACGTTTCAGACGGCTTACTTACGACAACATCATTCCTTAACCCTTGTCATATACACTCCGGAACGGGTATCCACCTGGATCTTATCCCCTTCTTCAATAAACGGCGGCACCTGTATAATGCACCCCGTCTCCAGTGTAACGGGTTTCGTGTCGCTGCCGCTGGTATCTCCCTTTACCCATGGGTCGGCCGTTGTGACCCTGAGATCGACAAAATTCGGCAGTGTCACGTCGATCGGGCTGTTGTTGTAAAGCAGGACCTGCACCTCCATGTTGTCAATCAGGTACACGGTCTTTTCATCGAGCTGCTCCTTCTGTATAACAACTTGGTCATAGGTCTGTGTATCCATAAAATTATATTCATCGCCCTGGGCGTAAAGAAACTGCATGGTCCGCTCTTCCAGCTGGGCCTTTTCAAACTTATCATTGGAACGGAAGGTCCGTTCAAAAGCATTGCCGGTAAGCATATTGCGAAGCCTGGTGCGATAAAGGGCCTGCCCTTTACCAGGCTTGGAAAACGCAAAATAGGTGACTACATACGGCTCTCCATCAATCTCTATCTTGAGACCTTTTCTTAAGTCAGACGCAGTGTACATGACGATTCTCCAATCGTTTTTTTTAATTCATTGTAACTATTCATTATTGATTCCCGCGCTTCCCCAGACGGAAAATACAAACCTCACTTACTACCCGGAAATCGCCCTCTTTTCAAGGCCGGAAAAATTCGGTGCTCCAGGTCAAGGCCCGATCTCCGTCTTATCGACCGCCTCTCTCTTAATGCGATCCAGCAGTCCGGAAAGCGCGGGAATTACGTTTTCACGTATGTCTCCGGCAACAATGATGAAGAGCAGATCATCCCCCACCTGAAGTCGCCCGGAGCTCGCCTCGATGGCTATATCGAAAACCCCTTCCATCTTCAGGTACTCCTGACGCAGGGCCTCGATTTTCGCATAATCGGGTGTAACCTCAAGCCATTCAACCTGACTGCCGTCCTTCCTGGACCAGCCACGCACAACCCCGTTGTGCACCAGGACCATACCCACATTCCCGCCAAAGTCCGGATTCTCCTTCATCCCGGCAATTGTCTGCGAGATGTCCATTTCCATGTTCCTCCTTAATGATGGCAAAGGCAAAATGCTGGTGAACGGTAAGCGATCACAGGCACCCCATCTGCACGCGCTCGGCCCCTGCAATATACAGGGAGTATAATCGCAGGGGCCGATCACGTACCCCAAAGGTTTGACAAAAAACGCTCGACGAACACAAGTTCTCCATGATACTATCTTACAGTGTCATATACAGTTTAACCCCAGATTCTCTCCAGACCTTTTACCTCTAGCAAGATATTGCAAGGTGTAATAAATGGATACTGACCGAAGGAAACACACCAGGATACCCATCGAATTAGAAACGGAACTGACTTTTCCCGATGGTTCCGCATTTCATGGAACCACAAAAAATCTGAGTTTTTGTGGTGCGTTTGTATCTTGTGACGAACTGATAGCCATGCCTAAACAGGGTGACTGTGTGCTCAAGCTTATCCTTGGAGCTGAAAAGGAATCAGCATCAATTAAAATCACGGCCCAGATCGTACGCTCAAATAAAAACGGGGTGGGCGTCATGTTTTCATCCATAACCATTGAAGACTACAACCATTTGAAAAAACTTATGGTCTTTAATTCATCCGATCCAGAGACCCTTATTGACGAACTTGAAAGATATCCAGGGCTTAATAAGATTGGGGAGTGTCCACCGTGAAAAAATTATCTGCTTTAGCGGTTGCGGCCATGCTGCTTTTTGGGATAGGCCTTACAGCTTGCTCATCAGGCGAAGATGTTGATGAGCTGCAAAAGAAAAAAGGGACCATAGATAAGATCACGGATAAGGCTGCGGAAAAGGTCGTAAATAAAATCCGCAACCCCATGGACAAGGCCCGCGCAATCAAGGGCCTTAGCGACCAGCGAACCGAGGCTATTGATCACGCAACGGAACGGTAAAAAATCTTGGTGGTCAACAATGATTTAAAACGATGAACAACATCCGGAAATACGGGTAGGGGCAACCCCTTGTGGTTGCCCTTTTTCCGTGGTTGCCCCGCATTTGGGGTAACCCCCGGATGGCCATCAAGACAGTCCGTACTCCTTCATCTTATACAGAATTGTAGGTAAGCTGATCTCAAGAAGGGCGGCTGCTCTGGTCTTGTTTCCTCCTGTCTGATCAAGGGTTTTTACGATCAGATATTTTTCCAGATTTTTTGAATTTTTTTTGATGGAGTATGAATCAAAATGAAATACTCCATCATCCCGCGGTCCACGGGTCTGACCAACCAGTTCTTGAGGCAGGTTGGACACGGTCAACACATTTTCCGAGGATAGCACCATACTCCGTTCTATTATATTTTCAAGCTCCCGTACATTTCCAGGCCAAGTGTAATCCAGAAGGCTCTGGAGATATTCGTGATCCCCCTTTTCAATTTTCAGGTTAAGCCGCTCATTATATTTTTTTATGAAATGATCAACCAGAATTGGGATATCCTCCCTGCGTTCCCGCAAAGGGGGCAGCTCAATTGCAAGGACGTTGACCCGATAAAAGAGATCCTCTCTGAAACGCTTCTCTTGAACTTCCTTCCGCAGGTTCCTGGCCGTGGCGGCAATGATCCGCACATCCACGCTCACGGATTTGGTCTCTCCCAGGGGACGGATTTCCTCCTCCTGCAGAGCTCGAAGAAGCTTCACCTGTAACGTCAGCGGCATCTCACCGATTTCATCAAGAAACAGGGTGCCGCCGTCCGCCTCCTCGAAAAGCCCCTTCTTGCCGCGGTAGGCATCGGTAAACGCTCCTTTGACATGGCCGAACAGTTCGCTTTCCAGAAGTGTTTCGGGAATGCCTCCACAGTTAACGCTGATCAGCGGCTGATTTTTTCGGTTGCTGTTGTAGTGAATGGCCTTGGCAATCAATTCTTTGCCTGTACCGCTTTCTCCGGTAATAAGAACCGTGGTCTTGTAGTCGGCGATCTTGGAGACCAACTTAAAGATCTCGGTCATATTTCTGCTTTTTGCCACAATGTTGGAAAACGTGTACTTGTCTTCAACCTCTTTTCTAAGCCTGACATTCTCCCGTTCCAACCGGTCTCTTTCCTCCACCTTTTGCAGGGTAAGCAGAATTTCATCTTCCGACTGAAAGGGTTTGGCAATAAAATCAGAGGCCCCAAGCTTCATGGCCTCCACAACCGTATTCATATCGGAATGGGCTGAAAGCACTGTAATGTTCAGATTGATACCCTTTTTCCCAACCTCCTTCAAAAACGAGAGACCATCCATCTCCGGCATGTTGAGGTCCGTGATGACATGATCATAGTGCCGGGATTCCACCCGCTCAAGTGCCTCAAGGCCATTGGCAGCCTCCTCCACTTCATAACCGTTGCCGGACAAAAGGTCTGCGAGAAGCTCCCGCAGTACCTGGTCGTCATCAACCAACAACACCCTGTTTTTTTCAGTAGTCAAAGGGTAACCCTCCGTATACCCGCATTTTACCAGGATTCATTCTATCCTGGACAAACCGATAATTAACCCATCTTCCATTGTAACTATTCAACGTGATGCCAAAATAATCTTCATGACGGTGCTGAAATTATGAACAAAAAATACCAGATCCTTTCCCTAAAAAACAGATATGCCATGCCCGCAAGAGCGAGAAAGGGACCGAAGGGGATAACGGATTTTCCCCCTTTTCCCTGTTTCACCATAGCGCCGACTCCCACAACCGCGCCTGTCAATGAACTGCTGAAAATCACAAACGGCAGGGACTGCCAACCCAGAAACGCTCCAAGCATACCAAGGAGTTTGATATCCCCTCCGCCCATGCCTTCCCTCTTGGTAAGCAGGTAATAACCTGCCGCAACCGCGTATAGGGTCCCGGCGCCTGCAATAAGACCAATACCCGAGTCCTTCCATGTGACGAAATCAGTAAAAAATGAAAAACCGAAACCCAAAACAATTCCCGGAATACTTATTACGTCAGGAATGATCTGATGGTATGCATCTATAAAAATAATTACCAGCAAAGCCGCGCAGAAAAAAAAATATCCCAAAAAAGAGACGGATATGAAAAACCTGTGGAACAGTGCCAGGGACAGAAGGCCCATGGCCAGTTCCACGATTGGATATTGTCGGGAAATGGGCTTTTTGCAGTAGCGGCACCGGGCCATGAGCAGAATAAAACTGATAATCGGAATATTGTCGTACCACTTGAGCTTTTTCCCGCAATTCGGACATCGGGACGCGGGAAAAATGATGGATTCTCCCTCAAAAGGCAGCCTGAGGATCACGACATTCAGAAAACTGCCGACAACCGCGCCCAAAACGAAAACAAACACATAAACGAAATTATCAGCCATAAAGGATTATCTTTTTTGATGTTTAATGCGGGGAAAAAAGGTATCTTTACAATGTAAGCGTTCACAGGTAAGGGAATTAGACGTTGTTTGGTTATTCTTGCCCCCTGTGATTAGTCACTTTACACTACCTGTCTTTATTAATACGGCAGTATACTACCTTGTTTCGCATTTTGCATCTTTCTCTTAAATTCCATCCCGGAAAAGAGTCGGTGCTTTCAGGCGGTTACGAAGTAAATATTCAGGTACGTGCGAAAGACTTTAGGGTATCTTGAATAATTTAGGATTTTCGTTTGAGGTCAAGGAACAGTGAAAATGAAAAAGCACCCATTCGGGCATAAACTCCGCATATTAGGTATATGTGAGCATTTTTCATTTTCACTGTGACGCCGAGATCGGACGAAA
>DAOVYS010000227.1 GCA_030635485.1 Pseudomonadota bacterium
CACAGTCCAGCACCATTGTGGTTCGTGGAATGGCAACAGGCCGTATAAATATGATGGAGCTGTCCAGGGTTATTTTCAAAGAGGCCCGGGTCGGTCTTCTTCTGGGCAGCGTCTATGGCTTGTTTCTGGGCGTTCTCGCGTCTTTCGGCTATCCTGAAACAGCCAATTTGGGTTTGGTCGTCGGCCTTTCCGTTTTGTTTGCCATGACTCTTGCATCCACTGTCGGGACGTTTATTCCTCTGATTTTAAGGCGTCTCGATGTCGATGCAGCCGTTGCAACCGGTCCGTTTGTCACGACCGCCATTGATATCCTGGGTATTACCGGCTATTTTCTCATTGCTAAGTTTCTGTTGAAATTGTGAGCGTATGGATCCCTACCGGCAGCGTCCTGTTCAAAAGCGTAGAATTCCCCCTTTTGTCATCCTTATAGTCGTGCTTGTCGCGTTCTGGTGGCTGTTTGTCAAGCCTGATCAGGGCAGGTTTGATTTTGATGCCGTTCCAAGGGCGGTGACAGCCCGTGGTGATCTGGCAGAGGACGAGAAGAACACGATTGAGCTTTTTCGGATAACGTCCATCTCGGTTGTCTATATTACGACCACTGAGGTTCGAAGAAATTTTTTCAGTCTGAATATATACGAGATCCCTACCGGCACCGGTTCCGGGTTTATATGGGACAGGGAGGGGAGAATCGTCACAAATTACCATGTGCTCGAAGATGCGAGTCGGGTCATGGTAACGCTTGCGGACCAGTCGTCATGGAAGGCGACTCTGGTGGGAGTGGCTGAGGACAAAGATCTTGCAGTGCTTCAGATTTCCGCGCCTGTTGACAGATTGTCTCCAATTGCGATCGGAGAGTCGGAAAATCTGCTTGTCGGACAGAAGGTCTTTGCAATCGGAAATCCGTTCGGGCTTGACCAGACCATCACGGCGGGCATTGTAAGCGCGCTCGGAAGGGAGATCAAATCCGTTTCCGGCCGGACAATTCAGGACGTTATCCAGACGGACGCGGCGATCAATCCTGGAAATTCCGGAGGCCCCCTGCTTGATAGCGCGGGACGGCTGATCGGTGTGAATACCGCGATATACAGTCCTTCCGGTGCAAATGCCGGAATCGGTTTTGCCGTTCCGGTCGAGGTTGTCAATCGGGTTGTACCGGAACTTATTCAGCATGGCCGTGTGATCAGGCCGGGCATCGGTGTGGCGGTTGCAAATGCCGGAATCGCAAGGCGGTTTCAAATCAAGGGTGTGCTTGTTATAAACGTTGAACCGGGCAGTTCCGCGGAATCGGCAGGGATCAGGCCTACCCGTCAGGTGATAGGAAAGATTGTCCTGGGTGACATAATTGAGAGCGTAAACGGAAAGGCTGTTTCATCCTATGATGATTTGCGAAACGAGCTTGACCGCTATCGTGTGAATGATGAGGTGACCCTGGAACTCCTGCGCGACGGAAAACAGATCGAAGTTCAAATTAGACTGGAAGCCGTTGTGTGAACCGAAAATCCTGTTTCACGAATCACCAGTAAGCCGTCTTGTCAGCGTCTTTCTCTTGGATCTTGCGAGTTGGCGCATGTTCTTTGTCTGGTCGGATTCATCCATGATCTCGTGCCCGATTATTTCTTCAATAATATCCTCAAGGCTTATCACGCCGGTAAATCCCCCGTATTCATCCACCACAACGAACAGGTGCTGGCGGAACTTGAAGAATTCCATCATCACCTTTTGCAGAGGTGCGGATTCAGGCACAAAATGGACAGGATTCATCATGACCGACAGCTTTCGATGTTCCCTTCCATCGGCAACACTGCTGAATACATCCTTGCGCAGAACTATCCCGACGATATCGTCCTGATCATTGTCATAAACCGGCACGCGGCTGTGGCGGTCCCACTGCTGTTTCAGCTCTTGGGCTTCGGCAACCGTGAGATGCTCGCTCAATGAGAATGTGACTGTGCGCGGGGTCATGATCTGCCGGACGTTCTTGTTTTCCAGCTCCAGAATGTTGGTAATAACCTTTTCCTGTTCAGGGTCGATCTCCCCGGATTTGCGGCTTATGGCGGCAATGGCCTGTATCTCCTCGGCCGAGATATGCGTTTCTTTTCCATGTTTCGTCACAAGCCTGGTAACTGCCCGGCAGATCCATATGATCGGGGTCAGGATTGTAACGAGCCATTTTACAGGAAGAGCGATCCATGGCGCCAGTTCCCTGCAGTAGACCACTCCGGCTGTTTTGGGCAATATTTCGGAAAAGAGAAGAATCGCCAAGGTGAACATGGCAGAGAATAAGGCGAGGTGTTTTTCGCCGAGCAGCATTGCCGCATAAGCGCCTGCTATCGCGGCGCCCATGGTATTTGCTATTGTGTTCAAGGTCAGTATTGCAGTGATCGGTTTCTGAATATCAGACTTGAGGCCTTTTAAGACCTTGCCCGATTTTTTCCCCGATTGGACAAGAATTTCGATGTGGCTTAAGGAAATTGAGTAGAGTACGGCTTCGAAGATGCTGCACATTGCGGATACAAAGATTGCTATTCCAACAGCAAGACAGAGCTGGGTGATCAAATGTGGCCTCCATTGTCTGGTTTACCCCCCTGTTCGCAGGGGGGACGCGGGCAAAGTATATTTCAGTGCAAAAATAATAATGATATATTAATATTAGCATATTAAATGCAGGTGTATGATATTTTTTGATACATTTATGGTCTTGTGAGAAATTATATTCTATAAAAATAAAAATTACATAACTTGGGGATTATATGAATATGTTCAAGGTAATAAAAACACCGCCTGAACAATATGGGGGAGATATGGCGGTCTATTTTGTGCGGCAGCCTACAAAAAAAGGCGCTCCCAAGTCTACTTGTAAGGAAGCAGGGCAGGTTTTGTCCCGTGCCTTTGAGGCGGGCGATTTTCTGGCAAAAGAGGAGCAGACGCTGATGTTTTACCCGGAAAAGTCCGGCAAAACGAGGAAGCGGATTAAAAGGGTGCTGATCGTAGGGCTTGGGAAGGATGATTTTTCCAGGGAGATATTTCGAAAATGTGGAGGCGCCGCCTCTTTGGCAGCCTTAAAGACAAAGGCAAGGAAAATCATTGTAACAATCCCGGAAATAAAGGGGTTCAACAGATCGGAATTAACGGAATGCCTTGTTGAAGGGCTTTTTCTGGGCGCATATCAGTTTAGGAAATATAAGACCAATCATGATAATAATGATGAGGAGGAGGAATCTGCCGGGATCGATGAGATCGCGCTGTATGCCCCTGATGCGGCCGGCGTGCGCAAAGGTCTGAAACGGGGAAGTGGTGCGGCCGAGGCCGTTGGTGTTGCGCGGGACATGGCAAACGAGCCCGGGAATTACTGGACGCCTTCAAGATTTGCGGATTATGGACGCGAACTGGCTGATAAATATGGTTTTAAAGCCAGGATCCTTTCAAAGCGCGACATGAAAAGGCTTGGTATGGGCGGCATCTTAGGAGTAAGTCAGGGTTCTGATCAGCCCCCTGAAATGGTCATCCTTGAATATCGTACAGGGAAAAAGGTTCCAACACTCCTTATTGTTGGAAAAGGATTGACCTTTGATTCCGGCGGCATCTCTTTAAAACCTGCCGCTGGAATGGGTGACATGAAATATGATATGAGCGGAGGAGCTGCTGTGTTGGCTGCCATGCAGGCCATAGGTGAAGAAAGGCCGAAACGGGTGGATATCGTGGCAATTGTTCCGGCCACGGAAAATCTCCCAGGACCTTCAGCCTTGAAACCGGGTGATGTTATCACACATTACGGAGGCAAGACGGTTGAGGTTGTCAATACGGATGCGGAAGGCAGACTGATTCTGGCGGATGCGCTTGCATACGGGGTGGATAAATTCAAGCCTGACGCAGTGATTGATCTTGCCACACTTACCGGTGCTGTAATTATAGGGCTTGGCCATCACAGGATCGGCATGTTGTCCAATGATGATAAGCTGGCAGGAAGGATTACGCATGCCGGTGAGAGGAGCGGAGAACTGCTCTGGCAGCTTCCTCTGGGCCCGGAATATACCAAGCAGCTGAAGTCCCGTGTAGCCGACATGAAGAATGTCGGCGGCCGTGCCGCGGGAACTATTACGGCTGCGGCATTTCTGGAAAAATTTGTAGGAGACGTTCCCTGGGCGCATCTGGATATCGCCGGAACGGCCTGGAATTATACCAAGAAATCGTATGTGCCCAAAGGCCCATCCGGGATAGGTGTCCGGATACTTCTGGAACTTGTCAGGGCATGGCGGTAGCTAGTGTCTGTCCGGAAATGTTACATTTCTGGACAGAGGGGTCGGGGGTCAGGGGTCGGGGACCAGGATAACGGAGTGATTTTTCAGTTGTTTTTGCTGACCCCTGATCCCTAAACCCCAAAAGGGCCATTTATGGACCGACACTAACCACTCACGAAAGCCCCTTTAA
>DAOVYS010000210.1 GCA_030635485.1 Pseudomonadota bacterium
ATATTTACGTCAAGATTCCCAGTCCGGTCTTAAAAAGAGTTCAGTTAATTGTTTACGCGCAACCGAGGCCGGCGCTTCGGCAAGCGGACAGGCCGCTTTCTGGGTCTTTGGAAATGCGATCACGTCACGGATTGTATTCCGGCCGGCTATAATCATCATCAACCTGTCCAGGCCAAAGGCGATCCCTCCGTGGGGCGGCGCTCCCAACTCCAGGGCCTGGAGAAGAAAATCGAATTTGTCCGCTGCCTCCGCCTCATCGATTCCAAGGGCGGAAAAAACCTTTTCCTGCACTGCCTTCTGGTGGATACGGATACTTCCTCCGCCGATCTCGGTTCCATTTAACACCAGATCATAGGCCCTGCTCCTGACCTTGCCCGGTTCGGATTCAAGCAGATCAAGATCATCCTCGTTAAGCGCTGTAAATGGATGATGAACCGCTGTATAACGCTTTGCATCATTGTCATATTCCAGAAGCGGAAAATCGGTGATCCAGAGAAAATCATAGGTGCCTGCCTCAAGCAGATTAAGGCGCCGTGCCAGTTCCAGCCGCAATTCCGATAATGCCTGATGAACGATTGCAGGTTGATCCGCAACAAAAAAGAGGAGATCTCCAGGCTCAGCCCCCAGGATTTTGGACATATTGTCCCGTTCTTGGTCTGTGAAGAACTTGGCAATCGGCGACTGCCATTCTCCTTCCGGCTTGATCTTGACCCATGCAAGCCCCTTGGCGCCGAACGGAGCAACAAATTCCGTCAAATTATCAAGCTCCTTGCGGGAAAATGTGGCACACCCTTTTGCGTTAATACTCTTAACAAGACCGCCCTTTTCCACCACACTCCTGAACACCTTGAAGCCGCAGTCTTTAACCACTTCGGTCAGGCTGATAAGTTCCAGTCCAAACCTTGTGTCCGGCTTGTCTGTGCCGAAACGTTCCAAGGCCTCCCTGTAACTCATTACCGCAAACGGAGGCGCAAGATCAAGGCCGAGTGTCGCCTTAAACAGACTGACCATCAGCCCTTCGGCAATATGGAAGATATCCTCTTCCCGCACAAAAGAAAGCTCCATGTCGATCTGTGTGAATTCAGGCTGCCTGTCCGCCCGGAGGTCTTCGTCCCGGAAACATTTCACAATCTGAAAATACCGGTCCATGCCGGCCACCATGAGGAGCTGCTTAAAGAGCTGTGGCGATTGAGGCAGAGCATAAAACTTGCCCGGATTCACCCGGCTCGGAACCAAATAATCGCGAGCCCCTTCCGGCGTGGACCTAGTCAGGACCGGCGTCTCGATTTCCAAAAAATTCTCATTGCTCAAAAAGGAACGGATCGCCTGTGCCGCCTTATGCCTTAAAACCAGATTTTCCGCCATGCCCGGCCGCCTCAGATCCATGTAACGGTACTTGAGCCGGAGATTCTCCGACACAGCCACATCTTCATCAAGCGGAAACGGCGGGGTCTTGCTCATGTTAAGAATGCGCAGCTCATCCACAAGAACCTCTATCTCTCCGGTCTTGAGATTCGGATTCGTCATGCCCTCGGGCCGCTGTTCCACCCTGCCCCTAACCGCAAGCACCCACTCACTTCGAAGATCATGCGCCTTTTCATGGACCTTTGCATTTAGTTCAGGGTTAAAAACAACCTGGGTAATACCCCAGCGGTCCCTGAGATCGATAAAAATGACCCCGCCGTGATCACGGCGCCGCAGCACCCAGCCCATAAGGGTAACTTCCTCTCCTGCATTGATTGCACCAAGTGCATCACATTTATGACTACGCCTAAGTTCCCCCATGGATTCCATAGGATTGCGCTCCTTTAAACCAGCATTAGAAATTTTGTTGAGTTGCGCTTCGCTTAACCCAACCTACAAAAAAAACAATATTTCAACAGATTAAACTGAACTAACTGGATATCATCTCAACCATTTTCCCTGTCCATTCGTCTAAATCGCCCGGCAGGGAGACCGAAGCCTGATCACGGCTCTCCATGTTCCGCAGGGTGCCCTCCCCTTTTTCCAGCTCGTCATCGCCAATAATGAGCGTATAACGGGAATTCAGGCGGCCAGCCTGTTTCATCTGGCTTTTAAGACTGCGCCCCTCGTGGTCCATTGCAACCTGAAGTCCATTCACCCGAAGTCCGTGCACCATCTTGAACGCCGTTTCCTGGGCCGCTTTCCCCAATGCGGCCACAAAGAGATCAATGGACGTTGCACCCGCCTCTTTTTGCTGTTGACTCATGAGCAGCACCAGCCGTTCCATGCCCATGGCAAAACCGATGCCCGGGATATCAGGTCCGCCAAGGTCCTTTATCAGTCCGTCATAGCGCCCGCCGGCTCCCACCGCACTCTGGGAGCCCAGCGCATCCGTAACAAGCTCAAAGGTGGTGCGTGTGTAATAGTCGAGTCCGCGCACCATGAAGGGGTTGACCAGATACGGAATATCAAGGAGTTTCAATCCGTTTTCCATGTCCGCGAAATGATCCCTGCATTGATCACACAGGTGGTCTAAAATGAGCGGGGCCTTGTCGAACAGCGACCGGCAATTCTCATTTTTACAGTCCAGGACACGGAGCGGATTTGTATGACGCCGCCGTTCGCAGTCAGGACAGAGACGGCCGGAGCACTCTTTAAGAAACTCTACCAGACGGTTGTTAAACAAAGGCCTGCAGCTCCGGCACCCCAGTGAATTGATCTCAAGGCTTACGGAGAGGCCCAGTTCATTGAGAAGAAGGTGGGCCATAGCAATGACCTCGGCATCTACCTTTGGATTTTCAGAACCAACCACCTCCACACTCATCTGATGAAACTGCCTCAAGCGCCCCTTTTGCGGCCGTTCGTGTCTAAACATGGGACCCATGGTATAAAGCCGCTGAACAGGACGCTGGACGTGAAGGCCGTGTTCTATGAACGCCCTCAGTAGGGATGCTGTTCCTTCCGGCCGCATGGTGATTAACGCGCCGTTCCGGTCCTCAAATGTGTACATCTCCTTTTCCACAATATCAGTGGCCTCGCCGATGGAACGCGAAAAGAGTTCCGTCTTTTCAAGAATCGGTACCTTGATCTCGGAAAAACCAAACCGGTGAAAGATATCGCGGGCAATCCGTTCAACCATCTGCCAGGTCCGCACCTCATCCGGCAAAATATCTTTAAAGCCTTTCAAGGCCTTTACACTCAAATCAGTATCCTCATCATACCGGCTCATCGCCGGAACATGGTTAAGCAAATCTGATTTACCGGCCCCTTACCAGGCATATCCATTACAATGGGCCGACAATCACAAAAACTATTCAATTTATCCAAGCGGAAACGAAAAGTCAAGACGAACCCGTCGCTTTCAGCCCGGCTATCTCCAGAAAATAGGCCCCTTCTTCAGCTCTTCCGTGTTTTATGCAGCCGTTTCCGTAAATCAGACATTTCTTGACCAGTTCTTCCTGTGCAAGCCCGGCCTGTCCAGGGTCAAGTTTTCCTGACTCCAGGATCTTTATAATAGATCCTATCCTGAATCTATCCATGCCTGTCCGGTAACGAAACGAGACTTGGTCTTCACGCCCCCCTTGCTTAAAGGTCAAAGTCCTGTCGATCAGCAGAAAATTATGGCCAATGGAGGCCCTGAGCCATAAATCATAGTCTTCGCAGCACTTAAGTGTCTCATCAAAGAGTCCTATCCGGTCAAACAGCTCTTTTCGAGCCATAACGGTAGACATGCCCACCGCGCACAGCTCAAGGCATCTTGCAAAGATATATCCGCTTGATTTATGGTGCTTCTTCTTCTGGTTCAACAATCGTCCCCGCCTGTACCATATCTCTTCCGTATGGGAGATCAGAAAGGATGGGGCCCGAACCATGGCCTCTGTCTGTATCTCCAGTTTTCTCCTGTCAAACCAGTCATCAGAATCAAGAAACGCGATCAGATCGTGGCAGGCCACCTTTATTCCGGTGTTCCTGGCCGCGGCAGGACCGCGGTTTTCCTGTCTGATGCAGACTATCTCTTCCCCGTAACCGGCCAGAATTTCTTGGGTATTATCGGTTGAACCGTCGTCCACCACAATGAGTTCAAAATTCCCATACGTCTGCCCAAGAACCGAATCAATGGCCTTTTTTACAAACTGTTCCCGATTGTAAGTGGGAATTATAACGGTTACAGGTTGCGACATTTTGGGGATTACGGGTTCCGGGTTGATTAATTAGGGCGGCAAGCAGGTTGATCGCAACTGATCGTCTTCCTACTGGAGTGCTGCTGAATAGTTATCTCCAGGTTTCATTTAAAACCCTCCGACCCTGAGTGTACTCTGAATCTGGTCACGCCAGTTGCCAGGGACACCAACTTCGTCGGCATAATCCCGCCAGTGCAACACCGTTCTCCGGACTTCTTCGACAATGGCCTCAGCGCGCCCGCGTTTCATCGAGGCAGTTTTTGCGCATGCTTTAAAATCTTCCAGTGTGAAATCGTCACGTTTGCCGGTCATTGTCATCTGATGGCTTGCCGTCCATGCGCCGGAAGGATTGAAGCTGTAAGTCATGTCAAAGGCGGGTGAGAGCGACCATGCGCCTGTTTTATCCATCAAAAATGCGATATTTTTGACATGATCATCATGATTGCGGGCCATGATGTTGAACACCATGCGGCGAAATTGTTCTTCAACTACGTTCATTGGCAAGCCAAGCTGTCGAATTACCATTAGAGACTGCTCATAGGAATATGGGCGCAAACTCCAGCGCACCCACCATACCACGCGTGCCGGTATAGCAAAGGCGCTCAACTCCATTGAACGATTCCGGGCTCCGGAATTGAGGGGTCAAGTCTGCTGTTGACTTTTAGGGAATTCCGGATCATATCAAAAAGCTGGTATGCACCTTCTATAAAGTGCCAAGTTCTGCATTTATTGTTTCCAGAAAAAAGAGAAACAAGCAATAGGTTTTTTATATTATATTTTAGTGAGTTTTTGGGTATGTAAGGCAGAGTCTTTGGGTATGCATTTCCAGGCAGAGCCTGGGAACGAGGAAAGTCAACAGCAGACTTGACCCCTCATC
>DAOVYS010000182.1 GCA_030635485.1 Pseudomonadota bacterium
GCCAGGGCATGGAAACAAGAGCCACTCTGAAAGGTGATTCAGAACTGAACCGGGGCGTTAAGTCCATAATATTATAACTGTTCACCAGGGTACGAATTTACTACAGGAACCCCCGGCATGTAAGCGTTCACCAGCACCCCATCTGTGCGCCCAAAAGGAAGTGCCCTTGGGCGCACAGATGGGGTGCTGGTGAACGCTTACATTACTGCTCGATTACTTCAGTACCCGGCGGGGGAGTAAAGGTGAAACGGCCGGAGGGAATTTCCTGATCAACCTTGATATTGGTGAAAAAAATATCCGTCACGCTCCCGAACTGATCAACGATCCGGATACGATCCGTGAGAAAGGTGCTATCCTCTGTCCATACATGAATGTAGTCGATCTGAGGATGAGAATTCCTGGGAACGAGCTTGATTATTATTGATTTGCCGTCCTGTGGTTTCTCTGTGTCCGAAGAACCGTCTTCCGCCGGTTCCGCTTTTTTCACATCTTCATCAGGGGGAAATACGTCGAAATCCCTTAAGATATTACCGGTTCCGGCAAAAAATGAGTAGGTCACATCAGACTTCAGGTACTCCTCGGCAGAGACTACCATCATCTGTTTTTCCTTGGCAAAATACATGTAAAAGGTATGGCCGTCACACACAAGAACCTGATGGTCGGGATTCGAGTAATCCCATCGCATGCGTCCAGGCTTTTGAAACACCACGGTCCCGGCTCCATGTCTTGTCCTACGGCTCATTTTCATAGAGGTCATCTGCCTGAAATCAGCAGACATACTCGATATTTTATCATAACTTCCCTGAAGCCTTGCGGCGGTTTCAGCAGGCGTCATCTCAGCCGCGCCGACTATTCCGGCTGCAAAAAAAAGGCATAAGCCCGTTATCCATCCTGTCAAATGTCTGATATGACCTGTTTTGAAATGCATGATCCAATTTTTTGTCGGGTTACGCTTTGCTAACCCCGAAAAAGGGCGGGTTTGGAACCCGCCCCTACAATTGATTTTATTAGGGAAAGGGTTGAATATTTACTCAACTACTCAACCAATCAACAAGATCTATATTCATGCGGACAAAAGTTCAATCTCTCTTCCAAAAATCCGCTTTGCAATCGATTTTGCAGTCTCCGTCACATCAGAGACATAATACTTATTCTCGCCTTCTGAAGAGAGTGAATTCTTTAGCTGCCGGTTCGCGTCGAGAAATTTCTTCAACGCAAAGGCAACCTCTTCGGAAGAATCAATAATCGTGACACGCGATCCAATGCGTGGCTGAATAAGTTTCTTGAGCAATGGATAATGAGTACACCCGAGAACCAGCGTGTCCACCTGTTTCAGTTTGAGCGGATAAAGATAACGGCGCAGGATCATCTTGGTCTCACGCTTGTTCAGCCAGCCTTCTTCCACCAATGGAACCAGCAATGGACAGGCCTGGGAAAAGACCCTCTTATCCGAATCCAGTCCGGCGATCTCCTTGTCGTATGCCCCGGTTTTTATGGTGGCTCTGGTGCCGATTACTCCGATCCGGCCGGTCCCGGTTGCTGCAACGGCCCGCCGGACCGCAGGCGAAATAACCTCAAAAATAGGAACATCAAAAAGTTTTCCGAGTTCATCCGAGGCCACACTGGCTGCAGAGTTACAGGCAATAATAATAAGCTTTGCTCCCCTTGAAAGCAAAAACTCCATGTTTTGAACAGAGTATCGCAAAATAGTCTCAGGACTTTTTGAACCATAGGGAGTCCTTGCCAGATCACCAAAGTATATCTGGGGACACGACGGGAGCAATTTTTCAACAGCGCGCGCAACTGTCATGCCGCCCACACCGGAATCAAAAATGCCGATCATATGGAAAATGCCTTGAATTTGAATATGTTGAAAAATTGCAAAAAATGTAACTATTCAGCAGCGCTTCATAGGGAGGCAAGCAGGTTGATCAGCTATACATCATCAGTATGCACAGGCGACCTGATCGCCTTCCTATGGAATGCTGATAGTTCCCAAAAAAATAAGGGTATCAAAGCCTGTCCAGCCCGATACCCTTGCTGATCGCGTGTAAGCGTTTACCTTATGCCGAATTATTTAGCAGCAGCTTTATTTGAAGCGGCGGTTGCCTTTTTGGTTTTAGCTTTTGCAGCCGGTTTGGCTGCTTTCTCTTTTGCCTTGGCTGCTTTTTTACGCTGTGCTATCACTTTTTTCAAATTATCTGGAAGCCCTCTTTCCTTGCCCGCCTTTTTTCTCCGATCGGAAAGTGACTTGGCACATAGAGGCTGACGCAGGGAAAAACCGTATTTTTCCCTGTATTCCCTGCCGGTCAACCCGTGAGATTTTAAATGCTTGGGAGACAGCATCCTGAATTCCTGACCGCATTCAAGACATATAATCTTGTTCTTCTGAATCGACTTTGAAGGGCTTATATCCGTAGCCCTTACAGCCTCACCGGCCGCGCCGCCTGCTTCCGCGGTCTGAAGGTCCTGAAGCGCTTTGAATGTGCTTTGCAACGCACTCATTATCTCTTCAGTAGACATATTTTTAGAAGTGCACTGTGACTGAATAATTCCGGCTGCCATCTCTACCAATGATTGACCCATATTTCACCTCCTAACTTATATACAATAATAATTTATAATTTGTAAAATCGTTCAATATCGCAAATTGAACAAGTTAGCAAGGTTTTTTTCTAAAAACATACAAAAAAGTCCCATCAGTGCAATGTCTCTTCCTGTATTGCCAACTGTTATTCATATCTCTAAACAAAACCAAAACAGTATGGAGGATCCTCAAATGACAAAAAAATCCGTATGCAGAAAACTGAAAATTGCTGTCAAATAATACTGCATCTCACCTGCCATATAAACAACGTTTTCGCCTCGCATAGCCGAGTTTCTCATATTTAAAAAGGAGGTAACTATTCAGCGTGATGCCGAAATATAGCTAAAATCACCGAACTGTAACTGTTCTGCAGCGCTTCATAGGGAGGCAAACAGGTTGATCAGCTATACATCAGTATGCTGGGCGACCTGATCGCCTTCCTATGGAGTGCTGCTGAATAGTTACAGAAAGGGAAATATTTCTTGGCAAAAACAAGAGAGACGGAAAAATCCCAGAAAAGAATTCTGCTGATTCAGAATAGCTTGCGAAAAAAATCAGGAAATAACAGATCAGCAACTCATGTCGGACTATAACCTTCACGCCGGTCAATCATATAGTTATTTCCTTCCACTTGTTTGACACGGTGTTTCATCTGGGAAGCCGCGGCTGAAACCTCACCGGAATGTTTAAATTTTCTATGTCCTGTAAGAAGAACCGCGATTGAGAGACTCAAGAGACCGAACATGGTTTCTCTTCCCTGACGATCATGTTCCACATACCCGCCGACTTCAATGTCTTCAGGATTGAGGAACATGTTCCTGACCATCTCGAAATTTGTCAATATTGTCTCGCAAGTGATCTTGACCTTATCTTCCTTTACAATAAAGACAAAATCATCTCCCCCCACATGTCCCACAAAACTGCCTTGCCTGGCAATCTCCTCAATTACATTTACAATAACCCTTGCGACCATGAGAATAACTTCATCACCACGCAAAAAACCATAATGATCATTGTAAGGCTTAAAGTTGTCAATATCCACGTAACAGACAGCATCCCTGCCGCCCGAATCGAGCGTCTTCTGAATGGCCCGGAGAATCGATGTATTGCCGGGCAGTCTGCTTAACGGGTTATTGTCAAAGACCCGGATCATCCTCGACTCGGCCAGCTGAACCCGAGTCAACAGTATTTCCTGAGAAAACGGAAAAAGCAGAATATCGTCAACCGGGTACTTACCCCAGTCCAGACCGGCAAGCCTCTCCTGCTCTGAAAGAATGAGAAGTATCGGAATATTGGTCTTCTGGAGACAGGCTGTAACAGCCCTGATCAAATCCAGATCACCACCGTCATCAAAGTCCTTTTCAAGTATCAGAATATCAGGAGGGTCTTCCAGAACAAAGGCGATAGAATCATGACGTGTGGTGCAGCATATCAGTTGATACCCCTTTGACTCCATAAAAATCCGGAGTTCGGGAATTTTCAGAGTGTTTTTTCCAGCGATTAGAATCCGCGACACCGGTCATGCCTCTTCAAGCTGACTCTGGATGTCCAGGCTGAACCCCTTCACTTCCCAGAGTTTTTCCTGAACCTCTTCAATAATCTGATCCAGATCCTCGGGAACCAGACCCAACATTGTCCAGGCCCGCTTGCTCAGGCGTGGCACCCATATGTCGTCTCCATGACCATACCCCCATCCCCTGATCACGATATCGCTGAAATGAACAATAGAACTTGCCATCTGCTCATTCTTGGAAATCCTGGGGTCGTGGTGACATGCTATAGGTTCAATCAGCTTGGCCGGCAGATTCCAGCTTTTTGCAAGCCATCCCCCCACCTCGGCGTGATCAAGCCCCAGTATCTCTCGTTCAGCATCAAGGCTGGAAATACCGCGTTCGCTGATCAGACTATGAATTTCCTCAAATTTCTTGGGCAACTCCATCTTGATCGCAACCTTTCCAATATCGTGAATAAGGCCTGCCGTGCTGATTTCTTCAGGTTCGCTCACCCCCAGACGCTTGGCCAGCACACTGGAGACGACCGCGCATCCTAGCGAATGTTCCCAGAGTTCCAGGTCCTGGGTCTCCATAAATTCAAAAATCGAGGCGCTTATGATAAGGCTTTTTATAACATTAAATCCAAGCAGGATAATGGCGCTGCTGATTGAACTGATACGCTGGGGAAATCCATAAAAGGAGGAATTGACAAGTTTTAAAAGTTTTGCCGCAAGGATATGGTCCTTGCTGATCACCTTGCCCATCTGATCTGTTGTTGTATCAGGGTCCTCCGCCATTTTTGACAGCTTTATGACGATCCCGGGGAGCGTGGGCAGGTTTTTTACCTCCCGCAGGGCCTTACGGAATTTGGTTCGTTTTTGATCATCCATTTCAGGAACTCCGCGACTCGACCAGTTTTTTCATCAATTGTTTCATAAGATACATAAGGGGCGGCGTGTCCTTTACACGGCTGAATCGCTTTTCCACATCCTCCAATTCCTCCTTAAGACTCTTCTCACCTTTCACCTCAACAGGATGTCCCTCCACAACAATATATATTATGTCCATTTTATGAAGCCGAGCAATCAGATTTGCAGTCAAGACGGTTCCCTTGCCGCACAGAACACGCCCTTCCGGTGTCTCCACATCTTTTGCCAGAACCATCCCTTCGTCTGCCTGGGCGCTGAGTATTTCCTGCAAAGAGCCCTCCTTTCTTAACCATGCAACTTGTTATAAAACAGATAATTGTCGGTCTCGTAAACGAAAATCAATTACTACCGACTAAAAACGGTGTTTTTTTACCTTAGACTAATAAAACAAATCCTATCGAGTACGTCCCTTTTTTTCAAGCCTAAACTATCCGTAACTGACCCATATGCAATAAAATTACTCTCATTCGACGTAAATATTCGGCAGCACTCCATCTGTCTGCACGCGCCCAACGGAAGTGCCCTTGGGGTGCGATCAGGCTGGTTCACATAGCCAACTATAGTTCTCCAGCCTGCTCACGTGCATATGAAGCGCCCCGCAGGAAGTGCCCTTGGGGTGCACTGCCAAACATTTACATTCCGTGGTTTTTTAAAGTTTTTCGCATTTACCCGAATAGTTACCATTCGACATTCATTATTCCTTGTTCGACATTCGATATTCAATTAACTTAGCGATCATGGGCGCCGA
>DAOVYS010000257.1 GCA_030635485.1 Pseudomonadota bacterium
AAACACCGAACTGTAACTGTTCTGCAGCGCACCCCAAGGGCACTTCCTTCGGGGCGCTTCATAGGGAGGCAAGCAGGTGTTGATCAGCTATACATCATCAGTATGCTGGGCGACCTGATTGCCTCCCTATGAAGTGCTGCTGAATAGTTACGCCTACTTTTCCATAACCGGCCCCAGAAACAGTCGCATGGCAAGAATCCCTGACTCGTAAAGCCCGAACAGAGGCAGGGCTAAAAGCGCTGAGGAAAAGAGATCACCTGCGGTAAGCAGAAACGAGAGGATGATGATGGCAATATAAAAGTACTTCCGCTGGATAATGAAATGCCTCCTGTGGATCAGCCCGGTCTTGCCTGCCGTTATCATCAAAAAGGGGATCTCAAAGGCGAGCCCGAACGTCAGGGTCATCCTGGCCACAAAGGCCAGATAAAAATCCAACTTCAGCATCGGTTCAAGCTCCTCCCCGGCAAATCCCATGAGGAAGGAAAGGGCCTCGGGAAGCACAATAAAAAACGAAAAAATGATCCCTGCGGCAAACAGTATGGTGGCCGAGGCCACAACTTTCAACGCAACTCTTCTTTCATGCGAATGGAGTCCGGGCGACACATACATCCATACCTGGTAGCAGATCACGGGAAAACTCAAGATCAAGCCCACCAGGAACGACATCTTCATATAACTGACAAATGCCTCGGAAAGGTTTGTATAGACCAGATTTGCCAGGGCCGGATACGCCTTGAAAAGCGGCATCATGAAAAAGGCTGAAATCCGGTCGGCAAAGATATAGACAGTCAGGCTGAAGATGAGAATAGAGAGAAAAGAGACCGTAACCCTGTGGCGCAGTTCTTTTAAATGATCGGTAAAATTCCCGGCTAGAGGAGAGTTCATAATTAAATTGAGCAGTTAAGCTGACAACTAATGAATCCTGAAATTTTTCATTTCTGGATGAACATTATCTCAAACCTCTTGATTCTTATCCGACTGGCCGGAATCAGGGGTCTCGAGTCTCTTCTTATCCTCATGGGAATCATCCTTCAAGGTCGTCACACCTTTCTTGTCAGGAGTCTCCTCGTCAGGTTCGCTAGTCTCTGAAACCGGATCAGGCAGATTATCAGCTCCCGGGTATTCTATTGGCGGGACCCTTTCCCACGGCTTGTCTTCCGCCTCTTCACGGATTGAATCTTTCAAGGTCCCAGCGGCCTTTTTAAGCTCCAGCACCCCCTTGGCAATGGATTTAGCCAGTTCCGGAAGTTTATCCGGTCCGACCACAATCAAAGCCAGCCCCAAAATCAAAATCAACTCAGGTAGACCAATCCCGAACATGTCAACTGTTGACCAAAATGAATAGGTTTTTTATACCAGATAGACTTTTCCTGACAAAAATGCTGAAAAGCCCAGTAAATTATACCGTTAAAGCTGCGAAACAATCAATTTCACCGACCATAAACCGTCAATCTACGGCATTTGGATTATGGTGTCAAGAAGGTTTGACTGATTGACTTTTTCAGAAGGTTTGGCTATGTTGCAATACAATTTTAAAAAATCTTCAGGAGTAATAAAATGGCCAATGTAGTAATAGCGGGAACCCAGTGGGGGGATGAAGGTAAGGGGAAAATCGTGGATCTCCTCACCCAGTATGCGCATTGCATCGTCAGATTCCAGGGCGGTAATAACGCAGGACACACGCTCGTTGTTGACGGCAGACAGTTCATTTTCCATCTAATCCCTTCAGGAATCCTGTATGAGAACAAAAAATGTCTGATCGGCAACGGCGTGGTCCTTGATCCAGGCGTACTGCTGGGCGAAATGAAAGAACTGGCGGAAAACGGCCTTAAGGTCTCACCGGACAAACTGATGATCAGTGAAAATACCCATCTGATCATGCCGTATCACAATAGGCTTGATCTGGCCAGCGAGGCGCTTAAAAAAACCGGCAAAAAGATAGGCACGACCGGCCGCGGAATAGGCCCATGCTATGCGGACAAAATTATCCGCAAAGGCATCAAGATCGGTGAACTCCTGGACAAAGATCTGTTTAAGGAAAAACTTTTAGAAAACATTGACGAAAAAAATTACATACTTACAAAACAGCTTGAATCCGACCCGGTTTCCTTTGACGAAATATACGAACAATACAGAAAATACGCCGAGGACCTGGCCCCCTATATCGGAAACGTGTCGGTTGAGCTGGACAATGCCAGAAAATCCGGAAAAAATATCCTCTTTGAAGGCGCACAGGGGACCCAGCTGGACATTGACCACGGCACTTATCCATTTGTGACATCTTCCAACACCGTGGCTGGAAACGCATGCGCGGGAGCCGGTTTCGGCCCTTCCCACATTGATGCGGTAATCGGCATCTTAAAGGCCTATACAACGCGGGTTGGCGAAGGCCCCTTCCCAACAGAACTTTTTGACGCAACAGGCGATGCGATCCAGAAAAAAGGCAATGAATTCGGTGCCACAACCGGACGCAAACGAAGATGCGGATGGCTTGACGGCGTAATTGCCGGAGACGCTGTTCGACTCAACGGCATAACCGGACTGGCTATCACCAAACTCGACATCTTAAGCGGACAACCGACACTCAAAATAGCAACCGAATACGAGGAGGGAGGAGAGAGACTGGCCTGTATGCCCGGAAATATCAGAAGGGTCGAAAGGCTAAAACCTGTTTACGAGGAACTTCCCGGCTGGGATGAAGAGATCGGGGATGTCCGAAACTTTGACGATCTTCCCGCAAAAACACAAGATTACGTAAAACGCATAGAAGAGATCACGGAGACCCCGATTTCAATAATCTCAGTCGGGCCTGACAGGGAGAAGACACTGCTTCTAAAAAATCCTTTCGAAGAATAAAGGCGCTCGGTTCGGATAATCAAAAATCGTAACCGTGAAGGGTTACTAAAAATCCAGGAACCGAAACTCACAACCTGCAACCGATCCCCTAAGGCTGACTCTTCAGGACGTCCGTCATAGCCGAGGCAATCCTTACAAGCATCTTTGTAGTGGCAGAGACTGCCACATCAGGGCGTCTTCCAATCGGCTGCGTCAAAAACGAGGCAAACAGACGATTGACCAGACCCGTATCAGGGTAATCCACGGCCTGATCCAACGACTGTTCCACATACCAGACCGTATTGCCGGGCTTGCCGTTTAAAAGCCGGATCGAGGCATCCACCCTGGCGCCGCCGAAACCGGCCCCTTCCATGAAGTAATTAATGCTGCCGGCCATAACGAGATCCACTCCGGCATCCCTCCCGATCTCCATGGCCTCCTCAAGATCACCATAATATGTATTCACCTGTTTCACGACAGGAAACGCCTGTTTTGCCATAAG
>DAOVYS010000113.1 GCA_030635485.1 Pseudomonadota bacterium
CATTGAAATGGTTTCTAAAATTACGGACATCCCGGCTGACGAAATCCGTAAGACCGCGAAACTGATCGCATCCTGCGCCCCCATGACGGTCATCCATCCGGGCAGACACTCGGCATGGTATGGGAATGATGTCCAGAGGCTTCGTGCCCAGGCTATCCTGACAGGACTCTTAGGCACCTGGGGACAAAAAGGCGGAATCTTCCTTCCGACCCCCCTGCCCTCGGTTTCCCCTGACCAGCAAGAGACTGAAAATGATCTTCTCCAACTGCCGGGTATCCGCGCCTCTTCCCTTATAAAAAACACGCTTAATAAAAAAATCAGGCTCCTGGGCTGCTGGGGACAGAATCCATTTCACGCATATCCCAATCCCTATCGCACCGCCGCGGCATTCAAAAAAGCGGAATTCGTATTCACATGCGATGTGCTGCCCACGGAACCCGCTCTTTTTGCGGATATCATCCTGCCTGAGGCCACGTTCCTCGAAAGGTCGGACATCATCGAGACCTGGACTGATTCAGACCCGGTCGCAACAGCTATACGTTATCCGGTCGTCACCACCAGCTATGAGGCAAAAGATCCGTACTGGATCGTCAAACAGTTAAGCTCAAGGCTGGGTAAAGGCAAGGGATTTCAATTCAACAACGTGCTTGAACGGCTTGAGACCGAACTTGCGGGTATGGAACTCTCTGTAAATAAACTCTTTAAAATGGGCGGAGTGGCAACCTTCCCGGCAGAGCCATTCAAAACACCAACAGACGAACAACCTGTCGACACATGGCAACCCCTGACTGCTGTCCTCGACGCCATTATGCCGCAGGAGACCCCAAGGCTAATGGAGACACCCAGCTCATCACTCTTTGGAAAGGCACAGGAAGAAAACGGGATCTCGCCAATCATGGATTTCACGGAGCCATCAAAAAACATCTTTCCGACTCCCAGCGGCAAAATCGAATTTTTTTCCAGAACCCTTGAGGCAAACGGAATTGCTCCGCTCCCTAAATTCACCCCCGTGCATCTCCCGCCTCCAGGGTACGCAAGGCTGATTTACGGCCGCTCTCCGGTGCATACTTTAACAAGTACAATGAATAACAGGTGGCTTAATCACGAAATCGATGAAAACGAGATGTGGCTCAACGACAGGGTGGCCGGACGAATGAGGATCATGGATGGAGATGAGTTGTTTCTGGAAAACCAGGACGGCTTCAGGTCCATTCAACCCGTAAAAATAAAGGTGACGCCGGGCATACGCGTGGACTGTGTCTACATGGCCCACGGTTTTGGTTCCAGATCGCCCCACTTAAACACGGGTTTTCTAAAAGGCGTCTCCGATGCCTTTATCATGACGCGTAGCGGACTTGACCCGGTTTCAGGCTGCCGCGGAATGCGTATAAATTTCGTAAGATTCGTCAAAAAAGGCAAAACCCTCGACATCCCCATGCTGGACCACCCTCCCGCCGCACTGTATAACCGATCCGGATGATCGTAACACACCCTTCACCATTCCGACCAAGACATGGACGAACTCGAACCCGTTGAACTGAAAATAGACGGAATCCTGGACCTGCACACATTCCAACCCAGGGAGGTAAAGGATCTGATTCCGGATTACCTTGATATCTGCCTGAAAAAAGGAATACTGGAGGTCAGGATCATACATGGGAAAGGCACAGGGACCATGCGGCGCATGGTACATGCAATTTTAGAAAAAATCCCGGAAGTAGCAGCATTCGGAACTGCTCCTGGAAACGCGGGCGGCTGGGGCGCAACGCTGGTCACGCTTATGAAGCGCCCTTGACGGCTTCGCAAAAAAACAACTTCAAAATATCCTTCTATTTAACACTTCCAATATGATATGCTTGGATCAGAAAACGGGGAGATGGATGGATTCACTCTCCTCCTTCATCTTATCTCCAGGCATGACAACGTCTCTTGTTATCCCCGGCCTGTTTCCGATCACGGTCAAAAAGCTGCCGGCCATGAAGGAAATCGGCGCCGTTATTATTACTTCAGCCTAAAAAAAGAGGTAGATTATGCAATTGGGCATGGTTGGACTCGGCAGGATGGGAATGAACATGGCCAGACGTCTTATCAAAGGCGGTCATCAGGTAGTGGCCTATAACCGTACGCCAACCAAGACTGATGAAATCGTCAGGCAGGGGGCAAAGGGCGCTTATTCCATATCCGAACTGGCGAAAAAATTAGAGGAGCGCAGAGTGGTATGGCTGATGCTGCCTGCGGGAAAGGTAGTGGATGAGCATCTGGAACAGCTGAAAACACTTCTTTCCCCTGACGACATAGTGATTGATGGCGGAAACACCTATTATAAGGACGACATCCGGCGAACCACGATGCTTGCCGAAAATAAAATTCATTATATGGATATTGGAGTAAGCGGGGGCATCTGGGGGCTTAAAAACGGGTATTGCACTATGGTCGGCGGTGAACGGCAAATCTATGAATACTTAGAACCTATCTTTAAAACTCTTGCCCCGACTGATGGTTACCTCTATTGCGGACCTACCGGTTCCGGACATTTTGTCAAAATGGTCCATAATGGAATTGAATACGGGATGATGGAGGCGTACGGAGAAGGCTTTGCGATCCTTGAGGGATCAGTCTATGGAAAAGAGCTGGACTATTCCGAGCTTGCCCGCCTCTGGAACCAGGGCAGCGTTATCCGTTCCTGGCTCCTTGAATTGCTGGAATCAGCCTTTGCCAAAGACAGCAGACTGAGAGACATCAGCGGTTATGTGGAAGACTCTGGCGAGGGGCGTTGGACGGTCCAGCAGGCCGTGGAAAGCGATGTTTCAGCGCCGGTTATAGCCTTATCGCTTTTCCGCCGGTTTGAGTCCCGCCAAAAGGATGCCTTTGGAGACAGAGTGCTTGCCGCTCTGCGCCGGGAATTCGGCGGTCACACAGTAAGAAGTGGGGAATAAAGAAAGGACGTGAAACAGGAAAGATCCGGAGTAAAAGGGGCCTGGGCCGACACAATCGCAGGCAGGCCAAAAACATTACCGGCTGAATCTGTCTGCGCGCTGACGCCAACCGAGCCGGAGCCGTGCACCATTGTTATTTTCGGCGCTTCAGGAGATCTTACGGCCGGAAAACTGATCCCGGCCCTCTATAATCTATATCTGAACGGGATTCTGCCTGCCCCGTTTTCCATTGTGGGATGCGCCAGAACCGCATTGAGTAACCTGGAATTCATTAACAGACTCAAAAACGACAGTCTGACCGCTCATCCAGCTAATCCGGACCAATGGGAGCAATTTGCCGTAAATCTTCATTACCACCAGATAGACTATGATTCCCCATCTTCATATGCCACTCTGGCCGATTATCTTAAAAAACTGGACAAGGGAAAAGGCGCTAGGGGTAACCGTCTTTTCCATCTGGCCGTACCGCCCGACCTCTATCCTAAAATTTCAGAAATGCTGGGCCGGGCTGGTCTTGCAGCGGAAAAAGGCGGCGGGAACGGGTGGTCCAGAATCGTTGTGGAAAAACCATTCGGCCGCGACCTGAAAAGCGCAAAGGTTCTGGACGGAACATTACACCTCAATTTCCTTGAACACCAGATATTCAGGATAGATCACTACCTAGCCAAGGAAACAGTGCAGAATATAATAATGCTACGTTTTGCCAACACAATTTTCGAACCCGTGTGGAACAGAAATTATATTGACTACGTATCTATCATGGCAGCAGAAAAACTGGGTGTAAAACACCGGGCCGGATACTATGAACAGGCCGGCGTTATCAGAGATATGTTCCAGAATCACCTTATGCAGCTGATGGCGCTGACCGCCATGGAGCCTCCCTCTCTTTTCAATCCCGACTATATCCAGGATGAAAAAGTCAAAGTTTTTCGCGCTGTCAAGCCTTTCACAAAAAAGGATCACGAAAACGACCTGATTCTGGGACAATACGGTCCAGGAATCATTGATAAAAAACAGGTCTGCGGTTATCTTGATGAACCCGGGGTTGAACAGGATTCCCTGACCCCCACATTTGCCGTAATGCGTCTGTTTGTGGACAACTGGCGCCTGCGGGGCGTGCCGTTTTATCTTATGTCCGGCAAAAGGCTCCCCAGAAAAGAGACAAAGATAATCATTCATTTTAAGGAAGTGCCCCATTCCATGTTCAAGGAAGTGCTGGGCGGGGAAATAGCCGCCAACAGGCTGACACTGGGCGTCTATCCGGAAGAAAAAATCACCTTGACCTTTCAGACAAAGGCGCCGGGACCACATCTCTGCCTGCGGCCTATGACTATGAGATTCGGATATTACCAGGATTACCAGGCCCCTGCCCTTAATGCTTATGAAAAGGTGCTGCTCGACTGCATGCTTGGTGACCACCTCCTCTTCTGGCGCCAGGACGGCGTGGAACTCACATGGCGTCTTCTGACACCTTTTCTCGAAGTATGCGAGACATGCCCTGAACGGCGCCAAAGGCTTCATCCCTACCCGGCCGGAAGCTGGGGACCGCAACAAGCTATGAAATGGATGGGGGCAATGATGGACTCATAAAAACATGAAACCTGAATTTCAAGAGTATAAGGGCATGGGTGAATGTTGCCGCAACTTGGCGGAATTCATCGTTAAATACGCCAGGACCACTGTTTTGGAACGGGACCTTTTCTCCTTTGTGCTTACAGGCGGCAAAACGGTCCGGCCCCTTTATGAAAGTCTTGCAGGACCGCCATTTGCCGACGATCTGCCCTGGCAGCAGACTCATTTCTTCTGGGGGGATGAACGATACTTACCCACGGACCATCCGGACAGCAACAAAGGCATGGCCAGAAAACTTATGCTCGATAAGGTAAAGGTCCCTGCCTCGAACATACATCCTATACCGACTGATCCGCCCTCTCCGAAAGCAGAAGCCCAGGCTTACGACAAGAAACTCCATGGACTGTTCAGCCCTCACGGCGTTTTTGCCGCCTCTTCCCCGGATTGCATAAAAAACGGCCCCTGTTTTGACCTGGTATTGCTGGGCATGGGCACGGACGGTCACATTGCATCGCTTTTCCCAGGCACTGCAACGCTTGAAGAAAAAAAACAATGGGTTACATCGGTTTCGTACCCGTACGCATCACCGCCTGTTGACCGGATCACCCTGACACTGCCGATAATCAACAGGGCACGCACAATACTGTTTCTAATATCCGGCGCGGAAAAACTCGCCATTGTCCGGACTATTTCAGCTGACCCTGTAAATGCGGTCCGGAATTTTCCGGCAGCCCGGATCAGCCCTTTAGGCCGTCTAATCTGGTTTATGAGCAAGACATGATCAGGCCTTTATCATGTCGACCAAAGAACGACATGCATGGCATTGCGGATAGGCATTTAGACGCATAACACATAACAAAAAACATCTGATCAAAGTAGTGCATTAAGGAGGTATTCAGATGAGCGATGCGGATTATCAATTGATTATTCTGGGAGGAGGTCCGGCCGGACTTACTGCCGGACTCTATGCAGGCCGGGCCAAAATCAAGACGGCACTGCTTGATAAAGGGGCGCTTGGCGGGCAGGTTCTCAATACGGACTGGATCGAAAACTATCCCGGATTTCCTGAAGGCGTTTCCGGATTTGACCTTATAGAAAAATTCACCGGCCAGAAATCTCTTGTCGATATTGATATAAAACTTGCCGCAGCCGTTTCATCAATGGATCTTGCCGGTCCGCTGAAAAAAATCAACATGGAAGACGGCACTGTTCTGACATCACAGAGCCTGATCATTGCCACCGGCGCCAGGCCGAACCGATTAAATGTTCCCGGCGAGGCGGAACTTATAGGAAAAGGCGTTTCGTATTGCGCCACATGTGACGGCCCCTTTTACCGAGATCTTGAGATTGCCGTGGCTGGTGGAGGCAATACCGCTATACAGGAGGCGATTCATCTTACCAAATTCGCCACAAAAGTCACTGTCATCCATCGACGCGACCAGCTCAGGGCCACAAAGGTTCTGCAAGAGCGCAGCCTTGCAAACGACCGGATCAATTTTGTCCTTGATTCGATCGTCACCCGCATTGAGGGGGACAAGGAAGTAACTGCCGTACATCTAAGAAACAAAAAAGGGGAAGAAACGGTTCTACCTGTTCAGGGTGTCTTTGTGCTGGTCGGAATTCGGCCTAACAATGAAATGCTGCCCATGGACCAGCTTGAGACAGAGGACGGATTTATCGTGACCGACGACGAAATGCGGACAAATATCCCGGGTGTTATGGCTGCGGGCGATATCAGAAGCAAGAGCGTAAGACAGATAGTAAATGCGGCGGGAGAGGCTGCGGTGGCGCTTCAGTCTGTTGAGCACTATCTCGTAAATTTATAAACTTACGAAGGAGGTAATTATCATGGAGACTTACACGTGTACGGTATGCGATTGGGTATATGATCCGCAAATCGGAGACCCGGACTGTGGAATTGAGCCGGGCATAAATTTTGAAAACCTCCCTGACGACTGGGTCTGCCCCATTTGCGGAGCAGGAAAAGACGCATTTGAGAGCTGATGGTTTGTAACCGTTCACCAGGGGTACGAACTTACGGGACTCCCCGGTGTGTAAGCGTTTACCAGTGCCCCAGGCTTATGTACGCCCGAAGGAAGTGGTGGGGTGCTGGTAAAGACTTACGATGGTTTACCACTTGACAGTCCGGCAATTCCAATTATAGTCAAATTTACCTTAAAGTTTGATGCCAGGTAAACAGTTCATGCCGCCGTGATGATCTGTTTGGAATTTCCTCCCCTCCTTCCAATGACGGAGCATATCAAATGTTCAATTTCATCGATTTCATAAAAAGGTGTTTGAGCGTTAAGATCCTTCTTGCCCTGACTATCGGCGTTGCCATAGTAATGGGAGCGATTATCTATCTCCAGGGAGCACAGATCAGGGAAAGAATGAAGAGTTATGGAAGGGAATTAAAATTTGTAATATATGCGGGCATAGAACATCCCATGGCTGTCGGAGACAAGGAAACCGTGCAAAGACAGATTTCAGATATAAAAAAAATATTAAAAGACGCGGAAATAATAGTATGTGATTTTGACCAGAGGATAACGTTTGCCACTGATAAAACCATGATTAGCAAAAAGGTGTCTGAATTTATTCATGACAAGGAGACATTATCAGCATTAAATGAGCTGTTGGAGACGGGACATCCCCAATATGAAAAATATTTTGAAGAGGATATAGATGGCAAGAAATATCTGATGACAGTCCATAGGATGCGCAATAAAAAACAATGCTATCACTGTCACGGCGCCTCAAAGGAGATGCTGGGGGGGTTGATTGTAAAACAATCGACCGATGAAACCTATGCCGCAATAGCCTCTTTAAGAAAAAAAACCATCTTATTAAGCGTCATTGCCATAATTGTCATAATCAGCATAATTTATCTCCTGCTCTCCCGGTTTGTAATAAAACCTGTAAATGAAATGGCCGGAAAGGCTGAAAAGCTTGCCAGAGGAGACATGTCCGTCTCCGTGGAGGTCAAGACCAAAGACTCCATAGGCATACTTGGGAATTCATTTAATTATATGGTTGAAAGCATCAAGGCCCAAATAGAATATGCCAACAGCCTGAAAGAGGCTATTGTTGATCCGCTTTTCATGGTGGATACAAATAGGGTGATAACTTATATGAATGAAGCCTGCGTTCAACTTACAGGCTACAGTAAAAAAGAAGCTGAGGGGAAATTAACCTGCCAGGATATATTTAAAGGACGAGTATGTGGAAACTCCTGTCCGGTTATTGAATTATATTCAGTAACCGGAGAAGCGCTGGAAAGAATCAGAACGACGGTAACCGACAAACAAGGCAGACAAATTCCCATTATGGCAAGCGCCAGTGCCTTAAAAGACGCTTACGGCAAGGTTATCGGCACAGTCGAGGTCTGCAAGGACATTACGGATTTGCTTGAAGCTGAAAGACTGAGATATATCAAGAAGATAGCCAAAAGTGAAGAAGAACTCAGAAAATACCTTGAACAAAGGGTGGAAAATCTTTTGGGCATCCTTGCTTTGGTCTCAAAAGGAGACCTGAAGGTCAGGGCCGAGGTCTTGAAGAAAAACGATATCATGGACGAGATTGCTCAACACACCAATCTCATCCTCGATAATTTAGAAAAATTATACGCCAAAAGATCCTCATTCAGCAAGGATCTGGAGGTGGAAGTGGCCAGGCGGAC
>DAOVYS010000213.1 GCA_030635485.1 Pseudomonadota bacterium
ATTATGGAGAATGGCCTGGGCCAGCCCGACCCGCTGACAATAGCCTTTGCTGAGGGTTCCGATGGTTCGGTTCAACCTGTTCCACAACCCGACCGCCTCCACAGCGTCGGACAGACGCTCTTTTATCTCATTTTTGGGATTCTGCGAAGATCCGCGACCATCTTAAGATAGGCCTGGACACTGAGTTCCGGATAAAGAGGCGCATTTTCAGGAAGATAACCGATCATCTCCTGTGCTTTGCCCATGTTTTCCAGTACATCCAGGCCGCCCACCCGGGCCGTACCCGATGTGGGATGGAGATAACCGGTCAGGATCTTCATCAGCGTGGTCTTCCCGGCCCCGTTGGGTCCGAGAAGCCCTACGATCTCTCCGGGCCTGACTGAAAACGATACTCTGCAAAGCGCATCAATATCGCCGTATGATTTGGAAAGCTCGTTGACTTCTATCATTTTTTACACTTCCGCAGGTCGGACTTTTTGCGATGGTTGATTTGTTGAGTACTTAAGTGGTCGAGTTGGAAACCAACCAACCAACTAACCAACCAACTAACCAACTAACCAACCAACCAACTAACCAACCAATTAATCAATTCTTGTCGCCCTTTCCAGGATCATGTAAGTCCGATCAACCATGGTTCTGGGCTCGACCATAAGGCCTGCCTGGATTAGCGCGTTGTCATAAATTTGTTCGACAATGCTCCTGGCAAAAGGTTCGTCCTTTTCTTTTAAGGATGAAAGATTCTTGATAAGGGAATGTCTTGTGTTTATCTCCAGATTTTTGTTGCCGAAATCCTGAGTTTCCTGGCCTGTGGCCCGCATGATCCTTTCCATGCTGCTGGTCATGAACTGGTCGGGGTTCACGATGATTGCCGGACTGCTGACCAGCCGTTTTGATTCACCCACATCTTTGACCTTTCCTGTAAGCACATCCTTTATCCATTCGATCAGTGTCTCGGTCTCCTTTGCGGCAAGGGGCTGCTCTTCAGATGGAGCGGCCTCGTCAACCTTTTCTTCCTTTGCATCCGGAAGATGAAGGTCCGCGCGGTCCGCGGACACCAGTTTTTTGTCGTCAAAGTGGCCTAAGTGGTTGAAGGCGAAGTCGTCAATCGGCTCTGTCGTGTAAATGATCTCGATATCGCGTTTTTTAAAGGTCTCAACATAAGGTCCGGCCTCAATGGCCTCCCGGCTCGGGCCGTTGATATAATAGATCTCCTCCTGGCCCTCTTGCATCCGCTCGACATATTTGGAAAGAGAGATAAGCTTGCCTTTTTCCGATTTCGAGGACTCAAAGCGCATGAGTTTTGCAATATTGTCACGGTGGTGGAAGTCCGTGGTAACGCCCTCTTTTAAATACATGCCGAAATTCCACCAGAAGTCATTATAGGTTTCCGGGTCAGCCTTGGCCTGCTCTTCCAGGAACCTTAAGAAACGTTTTGTTACGACCTTTCTGATTTTTGCAACCAGGGCGTTGTCCTGCAAGGCCTGCCGGGAGATATTCAAGGGCAGATCCTCGCTGTCTATGACGCCTTTTACAAACCTGAGCCATTCCGGCAGAATCGTCTCGCTGTGCTGCTCGATGAGCACCTTCTGGCAGTAGAGATTCACACCGGGCTGGACCCTGCCGAAACCCATTCTTTCAAAATTTTCCTGGGGCACAAAGAGAAGGGCATTTATGGAAAGCGGCGCATCTGCTGAAAAATGGAGCCGGAAACTGGGCTCGTCAATTGCGTTGCCGATGAACTTGTAGAATTCATTATATTCCTCTTCCTTGATCTCGTTTTTGTTCCGGGTCCATACGGCCTGGACCGTATTTACCTTTTCGCCCTCGACCTTGATAGGGAAAGGAACGAAATTGGAGTACTCTTTGATGATCCTTTTGATCGTTGCCTCGTCTGCATAATCGTGGGCATCATCTTTAAGTTCGAGGATCAGCCTGGTTCCACGGTGCAGTCCAGGGCAGGCAGAGATCGTATAACTTCCCTCACCGTCCGAAGACCACTCATGGCCTTCATCATCCATACGAAAGGAGCGGGACTGAACAGTAACCTTTTTTGCAGTCATAAAGGCCGAATAAAAACCGACCCCGAACTGGCCGATGAGGCTCACATCTTTTTTTGCAGCCTCGGTAAGATTCCGCATGAATGAATTTGATCCGGAATGTGCGATCGTGCCGAGATCAGCCTCCAGCTCCTCTTTGGTCATACCGATGCCGGAGTCGGTGATGGTCAGAGTGTGATTTTTATCATTTACAATGATGTTGATTTCAAGAGGCGCTTCTTTGTCAAAGACCTCCTCTTCCGTCAGGCTCTGGTGACGGTATTTTTCAAGGGCGTCCGCCCCGTTTGATATCAGCTCTCGCAGGAAGATATCGCGTTCCGTGTAAAGAGAGTGGATAACAATATCAAGAAGTTTTTTGACCTCGGCCTGGAATTCCCTGCTCTCGGTCTTGGATCCGGTATCACTGTTTGTCATTTTTTTCCTCGTTTTCTTTAATATGAATTAGTATCCATCCTGAAAATATTCAATAAAATCGTAAGCGGACACAGGTGGCGCATCTGCACGTGCTCAGGGCAACCGGTATAGGTTAGGGCTATAACCGGTCGCCCTGATCACGCACAACCTGCACCACCTGTGACCGCTTACATGGTAAGGGGGATAATCCTTGTCTTTGGTGGGTTGCCTTGCCCCGTGATCAGTTACATAAAATTATCCATGAAAATTGGGCAAAAAAATAATCATAAATGACGTTCTGTCAAGTGTGATGAACTTGTAAAAAAGTCTTGAATAAAGTTTTAGGATGATATTGACAAAGGGTTAAATATCGTTAAGTTGTGTACTATTATGGCTGTCTACAATAGAAAAGAGATCCCTGGACTCTTAAAATTGATAAATTCCGGGGAAATAGCCCCGGTCTATCTGCTTTTTGGAGAGAGATATCTCTGCCGCAGTGTCTCGGATGAGCTGATCGGGTGTCTGCTTCCGGAAGAGAAGCTGTCGGCTCACAACCTGAAAAATATTGACGGTGAACAGGAGGACCCGGCCAATACGCTGAATCTTCTCCGAACCTACAGTCTGTTTTCAGAACGCCAGGTGGTAAGGGTCATAGATTCAAAACTGCTCTACTCAAAAGGGATCAGCAAGGTGTTATGGGACAAGGCGATAAGAGCCTCGGATGCCAAGGAACTAAAGCAGGCGGGCCGCTATCTGCGCGAGATGTTTTCCCTTGCGCGTATCTCGCCTGACCGTGAAATTGCTGAAGAGATATCAGATATGTCGGGCAGCAGATGGAAATCCCTTTTCGGCTTTGCCAGGCCTTCTGACGAGGATTTTGAATGGATAAAAGAGATCCCTGCTGATGGAGACGAGATGGAGCAGGGGCCAGGGCGTGTTGAGACCGATGCTGCCGGCCTTTATGCCAAGGCATTTGCAAAGGGGATCCCTTTGGACAATATTCTGATCCTGGTGGCCGAGGCGGTTGACAAACGAAAATCCTTTTACAAGTTCATCAAACAAAACGGAGTGATTTGTGACCTGACCGTGTCAAAAGGCTCGACAAAAAAAGAGCGGGACGACCAGGATGCAGTGCTTCGGGATCTTGTGAAAAAGACGCTTTCCCAGTTCGGAAAGAGGCTTGAGCCAAAAGCGCTTCCATTGCTTCTCGATCGTGTAGGTTTTCATCCGGTGGCCCTGGTCAATGAGACTGAAAAATTGGCCATCTACACGGGTGATGCCGCAACCATCACCATGGCTGATATGAATGCCATGGTCGGCCGTACCCGGGAAGAGGCGCTGTATGAATTTAACGAGGCCTTTGTGGACGGGAAGATCGGGGATACGCTTTTTATTCTTTCAAGACTTGAAGGAAACGGGATCCATCCCCTGGTTATCATTTCAACCCTGCGTAACCAGCTGAGAAAGTTGATTCTGATCCGCTCCATTCAGGAACAGGATTATCCGCGATACTCCCCGGGCATGACGTATGGTCTGTTTCAGAAAAAATACCTAGCTGACCTGAAAGAGAGCAGGGAAGAATGGCCGGACCTTTTCAAAGGACATCCGTACGCACTCTATATGACGTTTCAGAAGGCTGAAAAATTTTCACTCACCGGGCTCGAATCCGGGCTGGCCGGCCTGCTGGATACGGAATACAGGATAAAAGGCTCCTCTCTGCCAGCCTATGCAGCCGTGGAAGCCTTTATCTTCGAGGTGTTTCTTGCTAAAGATAGAAAAAATGATCCCGGTAGGTGCATATCCCATGGGGAATGATTAAAATAGCAGCATAAACAATTAAGCCTCTTGCCCAAGCAGCCTTTCCTGCTGCCGGTACGTAGCGGCGGTAATGTTGCGGGTTGCGAGTTGCGGATTTTGTCTTTTTTTAACCTGCAACCCGCAACTTGAAACTTGCAACCTTTAAAAAGGAGTTTTACAAATAGATGACTTTGCCGTTCAAGGATTCCGAAGGGTGGGCAATAACCGAGAAGCAGCAGAAGGTTGAAGAGCCGCCCATGTATAAGGTGCTTCTGCACAATGATGACTATACCACCATGGAATTCGTGGTCATGGTTCTTGAGGCCGTGTTTAACAAAGTCCAGGAAGAGGCCACGAGGATCATGCTGAATGTCCACGAACAGGGGGTCGGGGTCGCCGGGATCTATACACGGGAAATTGCAGAGACAAAGGTGTCAATAGTCTTTGATCTCGCAAAGAAAAATGAATTTCCTTTAAGGTGTTCCTTGGAAAAGGCATGAATAATTAATTAGGAATTATGAATTAGGAATTACGAATTGGGGGCATATGATTTTTTTTACAAACAATTCGTAATTCGTAATTCCTAATTGTACGTTAAACTCCAGCAGGAGCGTTTTATCACCATGATCAATTACAA
>DAOVYS010000101.1 GCA_030635485.1 Pseudomonadota bacterium
ATTCGTCCTGCAAAGTCAAAGGACCGAAGAGCAAAAATCCAGGACTTGAGGTACGGTTCCACAAAATATTATACAAGGGTTGTAATCGAGGTTTCCCAGCAGGTTGAATACAAAACGAACCTGCTTGAAAAGAGTGGGAATCGACCTCGCCGCCTATACGTAAACCTTTATAATTGCAAGGTTTCACCCGACCTTAATCCTACAATACCTATTCAGGATGGACTGCTCAAACAGGTGCGGAGCGCCCAGTTTTCCATTGATACCGCCAGAGTGGTCCTTGATACGGAGACTGTCTCTGATTACAAAATCAACACGCTGAAAGACCCGTTCAGGGTAGTGGTTGACGTGTGGGGCATAAGGCAAAAGAGTGGAATTGCCGCACAGTACGCCGTGGAGGCGCCTTCACTTCCACAGCAGCTTGGCCTGGGTGCAAGACGGATTGTTCTTGATCCAGGGCATGGAGGAAAGGACCCGGGTGCCATAGGCCCGAACGGCATGCGTGAAAAGGATATTGTTCTAAAAGTTGCAAAAAAGGCTGCCCGCATATTGAGAGACAAGCTTTCCTGCGATGTCATCCTCACAAGAAACAGTGACATATTTGTCCCGCTTGAGGAACGTACGGCTATTGCGAATACAAGCGGCGCTGATCTATTTATATCAATCCATGTAAACGCCGCCCCCTCCCCGGATGTCAGCGGGGTCGAGACCTTTATCCTGAGCCTTGCCACAAATAAGGATGAGATGCGGACCGCGGCCTTTGAAAACGCCTCATCCTCCCGCAGTCTGAGTGACCTGCAGGCAATCCTGATGGATCTCATGCAGAATACAAAAATCAACGAATCAACCAAACTGGCCGAATACATCCAGGAGGATATGATATCAGGTCTGTCTCGTAAATATGGCGGGGTTACGAACCATGGCGTAAAAAAAGCGCCGTTCATCGTACTGATAGGCGCCCAGATGCCCGCAATTCTCACTGAAATCGCGTTTTTAAGTAATCCCAAGGAGGCAAAACGGCTTCAGAGCGATGCCTACCTTCATACAGTCGCAGAAGAAATCGCAAATGGCATTTCAAGATACATTGCCGATTTAAACATGGCCAGATTCGACCTCTAAAGGACTTAAGTAAGGGTCCGCTCAAAAATGCAATTAATCGAAAAAAATCAAAAACCTGTGGTTCTTGGCTACCACTTCCTTGACAAAACATGTATATTTATGTCATCATTAACAATCTTAGTATCATTCTAATTCAGTAATAATACCATTTAGAGGAAACAAATGAAGGCTGAATTCATCAATCCTTTTCTTGCTGCAGCAAAAAACGTGCTGGAGACAATGGCCCAGACCAAAGTCAACGCAGGAAAGCCCCTCTTAAAGGAGGAACCTGTCACATATGGCGAAATCACCGGGATTATCGGCATGGCCTCGGACAAGATTGAGGGCACGATGGTGATCAGCTTTGAAAAAAGTTGCATCCTCAAGATTGTCGGCAACATGCTCTATGAGCCGCCTAAGTCGGAAATAGATGATGAGATAGTTGATGCGGTGGGTGAGTTGACAAATATGATCTGCGGCGGCGCCAAGGCGGAACTGGCCAAACTGAATCAGAAATTCGATCTGGCAACGCCCACCATGGTTGTGGGAACCGGTGTTGCGATTACCGTCTTTAGTGACGCGCCCACCTTGATCATTCCATTTGACACTGAAAATGGCAAGTTCGTCATTGAAGCGAATCTGATGGAAAAATAATTTACATACTCTGACTGTCTGAAGACGGTGGTTATAACTAACAAAAAAAGGGCCGTTCTCAATGAGAACGGCCCTTTTTTTGTTATGTTATAAAATCAGATTTCGACTGCTATGACTTTCCAAGTTTCAATCTTGCCAGCGCCCTCTGCAGCGCACCCTCGGCCCTTGCCAGATCAATGCCCTCTTTCTTCTGCTGGGCTTGGGCAATACGCTTTTCAGCCCTCTCTTTTGCAAGCATGGCCCGATTCACATCAATCTCTTTTCCGCGCTCTGCCGATTCAGCCAGGAAAGTAATCTTATTGTCGGATACCTCGCAGAATCCGCCATTGACCATCAGATTCTCTTCCTTGCCTCCCTGTTTGTACGTCAGGACTCCAGTCATTATCGTACTCAATAACGCGGCATGGTTGGCCAGCACTCCAAACTCGCCCAGGTAACCCGGGGCCGTTACGATATCTACGTCCTCGCTCAACACAGGCCCGGTCGGAGTGACCACTTCCAGTCTTATTGTCTCAGCCATTGGTGTTCCTCATGGATTTGTACAGTAAAATATCAAAAAAAGATATCCGGTATATTAAAGGCGGCAATTATAAAGATCCAACCAACCGCCTACTTTGTCTTGGCCGCATTCTCAATCGCTTCTTCAATGTTGCCGCACATATAAAATGCACCCTCAGGCAGTTCATCATGCTTACCATCGAGAATCTCACCAAAGCCCCTTACCGTATCTTCAGCCTTGCAGTATTTCCCTGCCTTGCCGGTGAATACCTCGGCAACATGGAAAGGCTGCGACAGGAACCTCTGAACCTTTCTGGCGCGCGTAACAGTAACCTGATCCTCTTCTGAAAGCTCGTCCATGCCAAGAATTGCGATAATATCCTGCAGATCTTTATATTTCTGAAGTGTTGTCTGTACAAGACGGGCGACCCTGTAATGCTCCTCGCCAACTACCATTGGATCCAGGATTCTAGAGGTCGAGTCAAGCGGATCCACGGCAGGATATATTCCAAGCTCCGTGATCTGACGAGAGAGAACAACCGTACCGTCAAGATGGGCGAATGTGGTTGCAGGCGCAGGATCGGTCAAGTCATCCGCAGGCACGTAAACGCACTGCACAGCTGTAATGGATCCCTTTGTGGTGGATGTAATCCTTTCCTGCAGTGCGCCGAGGTCGGTACCAAGTGTCGGCTGATAACCAACAGCAGACGGGATACGTCCGAGAAGCGCTGAAACCTCGGAACCGGCCTGGGTAAAACGGAAGATATTGTCAATAAACAAGAGCACGTCCTGGCCTTCCTCATCCCTGAAATACTCAGCAGCGCTCAGGCCTGTCAGACCAACGCGGGCACGTGCTCCAGGAGGCTCAGTCATCTGTCCGTAAACCAAAGCGGCTTTTGGAAGAACTCCCGACTCCTTCATTTCCATGTAAAGGTCATTGCCCTCACGTGTACGCTCGCCCACACCGCAAAAAACCGAAATACCGCCATGCTGCATGGCGATGTTGTTGACCATCTCCATCATAACAACGGTTTTACCGCAACCGGCACCGCCGAACAGTCCCATTTTACCACCACGTGGAAACGGCACCAGGAGGTCGATGACCTTGATGCCGGTTTCAAGCACGTGCACCTCGGTATCCTGCTCAGTGAAAGAAGGCGCCAGTTTGTGAATCGGACGATACTCATCCGTCTCGATCGGTCCCTTGCCATCCACAGGCCGACCTACAACGTTCATGATCCGGCCCAGGGCGGCTTTGCCGACAGGCAGCATGATCGCTTCACCAGTATCCTTTCCATCCTGACCGCGGACAAGACCATCGGTCTGATCCATGGCAATGCAACGGCATACATTATCGCCGAGATGCAGGGCCACTTCCACTACCAGATTATCTTTCTCATCGTTAATGCCGGCATTTGTGAGCAATACAGCGTTCAAAATTGCCGGCAGTTCACCCGGTTTAAACTCTAAGTCTACTACCGGTCCAATAACCTGAACTATCTTCCCAACGTTTCCTGATGTTTGTTCCGCACTCATTTGGCAACAAGCCTCCTCAGCATCAAAAATTACATTTTGTATTGGTCAGGCACGGCCGGATTCAGATGCTGGACCGGCTCCAGCCCAAATATTGTTAACTATCCCTTCAGGGCCTCGGCGCCGCCGACAATATCCATAAGGTCAGCGGTAATGGCTGACTGCCGTGCCTTGTTATAAATAAGAGTTAAATCAGTAACCATGTCGGTACACGCCTTGGTTGCATTATCCATTGCGGTCATGCGCGCAGCCTGCTCGCTCGCTCCTACCTCAAGCATTGCGTGATAGACCTTCACGTTCAGGTAGAGGGGCAGTAACACGTCCATAATTTCGGCAGGAGAGGGTTCATAGATATAGTCGCTTCCCGCTCCTTCGGCTGCCTCTCCCTCATCAGCCACCGGCTGAATCGGCAACAGAGATTCGGTCGCCGGTTTCTGAATTCCGATACTTATAAAGCTTCCATAGATGATCCGCACCTCGTCAGACTCGCCTGCCAGGAAATTTGAAGCCAGATCCTGGGCAATGGCACGGGCATTAAACATCTGAAATGAGCCCATTATATCTATGTACGACTCTCTGACAAGTCCGGTTTTCTTAAAATATCGCGCGCCTTTTTTCCCGCAACATACAAGGGTAACCTTTTTGCCTTCGCCTTCCAACTTAGCGATCAATTTTTGGGTCACCTTGAATACGTTGGAATTAAAGCTTCCGCACAACCCTCTGTCCGACGTTATCACAAGAAGTTCAACAGTCTGAATATCAGGCCTCATTTCCATAAGCGGAAACTCTTCAGGATCCATACTGCCGGACAGGCTGGACATGGCGTCACCAAACTTCCCGGTGTATGGACGAAAGTCCTCCATCCTCTGTTGGGAGCCCCGCAGTTTGGCCGACGCCACCATATTCATGGCCTTGGTAATCTGCTTGGTCTTCCCGATACCAACAATTTTCGTTTTAACATCCTTCAGACTAGCCATGTCGTGCTATACTCCCTCGTTTGTGGATGGTACCATTTATTATAAGCCCTTGCTTCCCTTGAAATTATTGGTAAAGTCGGTCAGGGTCTTTTGTATCTTTGCATCCAGTGCATCGTCTATTGCCTCTTTTTCCTTTAAGGTGTCGAAGATGTCCGGTGCATTTGCCGCAAGATAGGTATACAGCTCTTGTTCATACTCGCCAAGTGTGTTGAGCGGCAATTCATCAAGAAATCCTTTGGTTCCGGCATAGATAATCATGACCTGTTTTTCCATTGGCAGCGGTTTGTACTGTGGCTGCTTCAAGATCTCAACAAGACGCTCACCGCGTGTAAGCTGGGCCTGAGTAGCTGCATCAAGGTCGGAACCAAACCCTGCGAAGGCGGCCAGTTCGCGATATTGTGCAAGGTCAAGACGCAGAGTACCTGCAACCTGCTTCATTGCCTTCACCTGGGCAGCACCGCCGACCCGGGATACTGAAAGGCCTACGTTGATTGCAGGCCGGACGCCGGCAAAAAAGAGACTAGGCTCTAAAAAGACCTGCCCGTCTGTAATGGAAATAACGTTAGTGGGAATATAGGCGGAAACATCACCTGCCTGTGTCTCAATGATCGGCAATGCGGTAAGAGAACCGGCGCCAAGTTCGTCATTTACCTTGGCGGAACGCTCAAGGAGCCGCGAATGGTTGAAGAAGATGTCGCCTGGGAATGCCTCACGTCCCGGAGGACGCCTGAGAAGAAGTGAAAGTTCCCTGTATGCGGTGGCCTGCTTGGAAAGATCATCGTAGATAATCAGGGCGTGCTGTCCGTTGTCCCTGTAATACTCACCCATTGCGCATCCGGCAAAGGCTGCGACATACTGAAGAGCTGCGGGATCGGATGCACAGGCTGCAACAACCGTGGTGTAGTCCATGGCACCGTTTTTACGAAGCGCCTCAACAACCAGGGCCACACTTGACTTCTTCTGACCGATTGCAACATAGATGCATTTTACTCCTGTCTCCTTCTGTGCAATAATGGCATCAACGCATACCGCGGTCTTTCCGATCTGACGGTCACCAATGATCAATTCACGCTGCCCTTTGCCGACAGGCGTCATGGCGTCAATGGCCTTTGCCCCTGTATAGCAGGGTTGGTGCACACCCTTTCTGGAGATAACGCCGGGCGCAAGGACCTCGATCTTTGAAGAAAGCTTGGCATTGAGGGGGCCCTGACCGTCTATAGGTTCACCGGCGCCATTCACTACACGGCCTTCCAGCTCAGGTCCAACCGGGACCTCGGCGATCTTGCCGGTCCTCTTTACAATATCGCCTTCCTTGATTTTCTTAACCTCGCCAAGTACCGCGCAGCCCACGTTATCCGCTTCCAGGTTCAGGGCTATGCCCAAAATGCCGCCCGGGAACTCAAGAAGCTCCATGGCCATGCAGTTTTCAACTCCGTGAATTCGCGCAATACCATCACCAACGGAAATTACGGTGCCAGTCTCGCTCAAGTCTACCTTGCTATCGTAGTCCTTGATCTGCCCCTTGATAATTTCACTGATCTCTTCGGCTTTTATCTGCATTTTATCTATTCACTCCCCTTTATGGATTCTTTAAGACCCGCAAGCTGCGACTTAATACTTCCGTCCAACACCAAATCACCCACCTTGGCTATCATCCCGCCAATGATAGACGAATCAATCTGGGTCGTGACGATCACCTTTTTGCCTGCTACTTTTTCCAGTTTATCCTGGATTTTGTTCTTTAATTCATCGGACAATTCGAACGCAGTGATAACCGAACCTCGGCTGATGCCCTGTTCCTCATCGACCATCTCCTGAAATACGTCCGCTATATCCGGAAGGACATCCGCTCTTCTTTTCTGAGCCAGAAGGTTTAAAAAATTTCCCATGACATCGGACGTATCAATTGACTTGACAATACCCTCCATGCACTTGCACCTCACATCCAGCGGGTACATCGGATTGGTCAACGCGTCGACGACTTCGGGATTGCTCTCATAAAGCGCTGCCATTTCGGCCAACGCCTGAGAGTATTCTTCATTCGTCCCTTCCTCCGTGCCCACCATAAAAAGAGCCTTGGCATATCTTTTTGCTAAAATAGTATTTCTCACCGTCAACCTCCTACTTTGGCAAGGTAATCTTCAATCAGTTTATCCTGATCTTCCGGCTTAAGACTTTTCTTGACCATATCCTCTGCAATCGCCACAGCCTTTTCCGCTATCTCGACGCGCAGATTCTTCTGCGCCTCATGCGCCGCGTTCTGAATCGAGGACTCGGCCTTGCGCTTGATATCCTCGGCCATGCGCTCAGCATCCGCTACAATCTGCTCTTTCTCTTTCTCGCCCTGGGCTACGGCAGACTCAATGATACTCTTTACCTCTCCATCGATCTTGGAGAGTTTACTCTCGTATTCACTGTACATCTTCTGAGCTTTCACCTTCTGGTCTTCCAGCTCGTCCTTTCTAGCGGATATGGACTCACGCCGGCTGTTCAGACCAGCGGCAACAGGTTTGGAAGCAAATACCACCAAGATAATCACCAGACCCGCAAAGTTGGTGCAACGCCACAAAAGGTCCATTAATTTTTCACGTGTCAGGCTGCTGTGGTGCTCACCATGCCCGCCGTGCGCGTCATCGCCATGTTCGCCGGCTACGTGTTCAACCGCTGCATCGTGTGAACCGTGTCCAGCATCATGTTCGGATGTCGCATAGACCACACCGACCATTGCAAACAGACACAAAAGTGTCAGCACGGCAATGCCGGCTTTTGACCAGTTAATTTTCCTATTCATTTTAGACCGCCCTCCCCAGCACTTTACCAGCTATCTCATTTGCAAAACCATCAACCTGACCAACAAGAGTCTTATGAGCGTCCGCAAACTGGGACTCAATCTGGGCAAGCTGCGCTTTTTTTGCCTCCTCAGCCTCCTTGCGTATCTTATCAACAGTCTCCTGTCCGGATGACTGTGCGGCACTGCGAACGGATTCAACTTCGGTCTTTGCCTTTTTCCTGGCACCCATCATTTTTTTATCAAACTCAGCCAGACGGGCCTGGGCATTCTTATCGAAATTTTCAACATCCTGTTCAAGATCAGCAAAATACTTTTCCCTTTTTTCCAGAATCCCGCGGATAGGTTTGTACAGAATAGCGTTCAACACCACGATAAGAAAGAGAATATTAAAAAGTTGGATCGGCAAGGTAATATCAAGGTCTATCATTTTTTCTGCTCCCGTTTTAAGGCTGGTACGTTAACAAAAATTCCAATTCTATCTTTTGCCCGGAAAAATTCATCACCCTACCTAATCCATTACGTCAAGAGTGTCAACAATTTTATACAAATCAGACCGTTCTTTAAATTATAAAATATCTTCTTCCATCGCCACCGCATGCCCCTTTGACTATTTTATATTCCTTACATCCTCCCGCTTCTTATAATCGATATCAGCAGCCAGAATCCCATAAAGCCTGCGAACAGAAAACCGATTAACCCGATAATCGGTATTTCATGCCACTTGGGCGGGATATCGGAAAGCACAATAAGGCTCGATCCGATCACCAGGGATGCCAGGACAATGGCAAAGGAAAGCCGGTTGCTGATCCGGTCATTGGCAGCAATCATCGGTTCTAATCCACGATGTTCAAACTCCATCTTTACCTTGCCCTGTCTGGCCAATTTGAGAATTTTCCGGATTTCTCCAGGGATATCCTTTAGGAGGTGAAAAAATTCGGTTCCGGAATCCGCCATATCCCTGGCGATCCGGCGTGGTTTGAAACGGTTTAACTGAATCTGTCGTACAAAGGGGCCTGCCTGTTCAATGACATCAAAATCCGGGTCCAGTACACGACCAATTCCCTCCACCGTACTGAGAGCTTTGGTCATCAGAAACAGATCCTGGGGGA
>DAOVYS010000074.1 GCA_030635485.1 Pseudomonadota bacterium
CCACGATCTACGACGACCGCGCCGAATCAGTCTCATTAATGACCCTGCATGCTGCCAAGGGGCTTGAGTTTCCGGTGGTATTCATATGCGGAGTGGAAAAAGGGCTCATACCATGTGATTCAGGGCAACGGGAATATGACCTGGAAGAGGAGCGGAGGTTGTTTTACGTGGGCATAACCCGGGCCATGGAGAGACTCATCCTGACTTCAGCCGCCACAAGGACGATCTTTGGAAAATCATTAAACCGGACCGAATCCCGTTTTTTAAAGGAGATTCCATCCTCTCTGCTCACAAAGGCGGCCGGGAAATCCAGGAAAAGAAAAAAAAAGGGTGCTGTACAGATGACGCTGTTTTAGTTTTAGGCCATCTTGAATAATTGTCTTTTCGTTCGAGGTCAAGGAACAGTTTTTTGTCGGGTTACGCTTCGCTAACCCAACCTATACAATTGATTTTATTAGGGAAAGTGTTGGCCGAATATTTACGAAATCAGTTTCCCTCAAGATTCATTTCGCCTCATTATTTATGAGGATGACATGCATCACATAACGCCCAGTAGTCCGACAATACGAGCCGATGGTTTCCCGGCCGGTTACCATATTTTTTACCCTTTCCCAGGATTACACCCGCCTGATGAGGATTGTGACATGATGCACATATGACCCGGTTCCCAGGTCCAAGAGGAATGGAGACATCATATTTTTCCTCGAATTCCTTCTTTATATTTATCATTTGAGTCGTCATTTGCTCTCCATGCCCCATTTTGATTTTTTCAGATGACATGACATGGCATAGAACGCACAAGTTTGAGATTTCATAGCGCATCTTAGTATCAGCGCTATCCGGTTTTCTGTAATCAGGCACGGACGTGTGGCAGGAGAGGCACGCTCTTTCGATTATTGCTCCATCAGAGTCAAGCTGGGAGTGCGGGTCTTTATTCAAAAGCTGCTTAGGCGAATCGGTTAAGCAGATCATATCGTGACAGGTAATACATGAAAAATCAGGTTGTTTTGCAAAATATGAAATAATTCTATCTTTGGCCTCTATGTCCGGCAATCTGATCTGGAGATATTCGCTGATTTTTACATGCCTGCGCGCCTTATGACATCCTTGGCATAATTTGCCGATATTATTATCCCACAGTTCCGCCCTGCCCACCGCCACATCCTGGGGAATATGGCAGTATTTGCACATTCCTTCCTTGCCATGCGGGTCAACAGGCTGCGTACTCGATTGGACCATTGATGGAAAGGCAAGGCCCAGAACTACTGAAAGCCAACAACAATATTGCAAGATTGGTTTCATCATCGCGCTTCCTCCTAAAGATCTTCCGGAGTTATAATAGTTTCACCGTAAAATAAAAAGTATGGATAGATAACATATTTTTTACGACAAAATTGTAACATACTAATTCTTCTGATTGCAACTCTTCCAACTAAGCTACTCCGTACTTGCGCCCTTTCTCGCCTTCTAGACCATTTATAATTACATTTTTGTATTATATTTTATAAAATATTATTCAAAAATGTAATATTTCTATCATTAGAAACGATTTATCAACTGAACAAAGTTCCATTATTAACATATATACAGCATATTACACTACTCACGAACAAACAGGCACGCAAATTGCTTTATCCTGCTATCAACAATTCGATCATATCGAAACTTCACACATCCACTAACCCAAAACAAAAAACAACAAACAAGGTGAAAAAAACATGGATACCGGAGATACCGCTTTTATGCTGATAGCAACGGCACTGGTCATGTTCATGACCCCCGGATTAGCCCTCTTCTATGGAGGCCTGGTCCGTTCCAAAAACGTCCTTGGCACCATAATGCACAGCTTTATCTGTCTCGGGCTTATATCCATAATATGGGTCATCTATGGATACTCACTTGCATTTGGTCCGGACGTAGGCGGGGTTATCGGCAACCTTGACTGGATCAACCTGAAAAACGTCGGGCTTTCCATTGGTCCTTATTCCGACACCATCCCGCATCTGCTTTTCTGCGCCTTCCAGCTCATGTTCGCCATACTCACCCCCGCACTGATAATCGGCGCATTTGCGGAACGAATGAAATTCTCCGCCTTTCTCCTTTTCACAATCCTCTGGAGCACTATCGTGTATCTTCCCGTCTGCCACTGGGTCTGGGGAGGCGGATGGCTTGGCGAAATGGGCGCCCTTGATTTTGCCGGCGGGACCGTAATACATATCAACTCGGGCGCAGCGGCTCTTGTTGCGGCAATCCTGCTGGGCAAACGCAAAGGGTATGGAAAAGAGGCGTTCCTGCCGCACAATGTCCCAATGACCGTTCTCGGGGCCGGAATTCTCTGGTTCGGCTGGTTCGGCTTTAATGCTGGAAGCGCCCTTTCCGCCGGCGAAACAGCAACGTTGGCATTCTTCACCACGCAGGTTGCCGCAGGCACGGCAGCCATTGCCTGGATCATGATTGAACGGATCATTCATGGAAAGCCCACAACACTTGGAGCAGCCTCGGGTGCTGTCGCCGGACTTGTCGCCATAACGCCGGCCGCCGGTTTTGTAAATCCGATCTCTGCTATAATCATCGGACTCGGAGCCGGTGTTTTCTGCTTCCTGGCGGTACTCATGAAAAACAGACTCGGATACGACGACTCCCTTGATGTGGTTGGAATTCACGGCATAGGCGGTCTCTGGGGAGCTCTGGCCACCGGACTTTTCGCTTCGACATCCGTAAATCCGGGCGGCGCCGACGGCCTGTTTTTCGGCAACGCCTCCCAATTCGGCATACAAGCAATCGGAGCCTTGGCCGTTATTGCCTATTCGGTAATACTGACGTATATCATCCTTAAAATAATAGGAGTATTTACCGGAGGCCTCAGAGTCGACCTGGAAGACGAAATTCAAGGCCTGGACATTACACAGCATAATGAAGTCGGCTACACAAGTTAACCCAACCATACCGAAACAGACTATCAACAAAAAAATCGGCTCGTCAAATGCAAACATGCTGCTTTTTATACAATTTTGTAAAAAATATTTATTTTTTTTACAAAATTGTATAGTATATCAACCCCTGTCAATACGTTCATTGTACTGAAAATACTACAAAATTTGTTTTTTACCATCCTGGTACACTTTTTGCTTATTTATTAGGAGTTATATCTGACGAACCTAGATTTTTTATCCATAATCCGGTGTGCCGCTGGATCGGGGTTCCGAAAGCAGCTTGCCGCAAAAAAAAAAGCATTCGCAGGAGCTAAAGGTATGAAAAAAATCGAAGCAATCATCAAACCGTTTAAACTCGATGATGTAAAAGAGGCCTTAAATGAGATCGGTATCAAGGGAATGACCCTGTCGGAAGTAAAGGGTTACGGCCGCCAGAAGGGCCACAAGGAGATCTACCGCGGGGCCGAGTATGTTGTAGACTTCATTCCCAAGGTCAAACTGGAACTCATTGTTGAGACTTCTGAGTGCGACAAGGTGGTGGAATGTATCCGGCAGGCCGCGCTCACGGGCAAAATCGGTGATGGAAAGATCTTTATTCTGCCGGTAGAGGAAGTGATCAGGATCCGGACCGGGGAAAAGGGCAACGAGGCTATTTAAAATGAAAGGTGAATTGCGCGCAAAACAAAACGGACTGGAGGCGTTGTGGCAGCAAGGCTTTAGCGGCAGAATGCTCCTTCAGGAGCACACCCAGCTCGTTGATGCCAATATTGCGCGCAATTTCGCAAACTGTCCGGCCACAAAAAACGGAATGGCCCTTGTGGCCCTTGGAGGATATGGCCGCAGGGAACTGTTCCCGTTCTCGGATATCGACCTTCTGCTTTTGTACGAACCCGGCATTGAAGAAAAACTTGACCCGGCAGTGGAAGCCATTTTTTATCCTCTGTGGGATGCGGACCTGGAGGTAGGCCATGGTGTTCGAACACCAAAAGCATGCCTGGAACATGGTAAAAAGGATTTCTTTTTCCAGGTCGCGATGCTTGACGCAAGGCTGATTGCAGGTTCAAGCGGTCTGTTCAACCAGATGGTCAATTCATTTCAACAGACCTTTGTTGAGGGACAGCGCAGGGAATTCCTTGGAAACATGCTGAACCACCGTAAAAGGCGCCACCGATCTTTTGGAAGGCAGAACTACCTGCTTGAGCCGCACATCAAGGAAAGCAGAGGAGGATTAAGGGATATCCAGGCTATGATCTGGACGGCCCAGGTGATCTTTGGACTACATGGACTTTCATCCATGGAAAACGCAGGGTTGCTGAACAATACCGAAAGGCTCCGTTTTGAGGCAGCCTGGGACGAATTGACCAGGATAAGGAACGGGCTTCACTTTGTCAGCCGCAGGAAAAACGACCAACTCTATTTTGAACATCAGGAAGAAATTGCAAAGTTATTCGACTACACTGATTCCCCGGCCCTGCTCGGTGTTGAAACTTTTATGAGGGACGTATACGGCCATATGAAAACCGTGGCCGTTACCACGGATCTCTTCTTTGAACACGTTAACGAGGTCCTTGGACTGACACTGTCTGCTGAAAAAGACCGCGAGCTGGAAAAGTCCATTGAGGTGCGACAGGGGCGAATCCACTTGACCGACCCTGACCTTACAAAAAAAAAGGTCTATCTTCTCATGAGACTTTTTGCCAGGGCCGCTGAAAGCGGCATACCGATCCATCACCGGACCCGCAGGCTTGTGAACGACCGGCTGGGATTAATAAACAACAAGGTCCGCTGTTCCCGCCGAATGGCAAAGGCCTTTTTCGACATCCTCAAAAATACGGGGAAACAGCCGATGGTCCTTGAGGCCATGCTGGAATCGGGCCTGCTCTCAGCCTACATTCCGGAGTTTGCCCATCTTGAATCTCTGGTTCAGCATGATGTCTACCATGTCTATACCGTGGACAGCCATCTGCTGCAGACAGTAACCAATCTTGACAGACTGAGCAGAGAAGAACCTGTTATATTTTCAGCGGTTGTGTCACCGGAAATACTCTTTCTTGCAGGACTGCTTCACGATATTGGGAAAGGATATGAAAACGACCATACGGAACACGGAGCCGAACTGGCCGGCAAAATAGGAAAACGGCTGGGACTCGATAAAGCCGACACGGAGACCCTCATCTTTCTGGTTCGCCATCATCTTTTCCTGGCCCACATGTCCATGCGCCGGGATCTGGGCGATGACGCATTTATCAGGCGTTGCGCTGAAAAAATCGCATCTCCCAACCGGCTGGCAATGCTCTATCTTCTTACCATTGCCGATTCACAGGCAACCGGTCCGAATGTCTGGAACGAATGGAAAAAAGCGCTGCTCCTTGAACTCTACCTGAAGGCCGTCCAATATCTGGATACGGACCGGGATAAAATTGACAGAAGCCGGGAAACGGAATGTAAAAAAGAAAAACTTTTCGACCTCTTGGGAGACAATAAGGGTTTTGACCTTAAATGGCTGCCCGAGGATTACCTCTTGAGTTTCACTCCTGAGGAGGCATACACCCATATCAGATACCATGGGAAACTCAAGGAAAAAGAGCTGCTGTTCAATTCTACCGACCTGGACGGCAAATGGTCGCTTTTGATAATAACCCGGGATCGGCGCGGCCTGTTAGCCAAAATCTGCGGGGTACTCGCACTCCATAACCTGGAAGTCCGGTCTGCCCGGATTTTCACATGGACGGACGGTACGGCCGTGGATATCATAAATGTCGACTCCATTGTTTCCAAAGAGTATGAAGATCAGGACTGGGACGCATTTGAGACCGACCTGCGTCTGGCAATCAATCTGCGTCTCGGGCTGGATTACCGGCTGAGCCGGAAAACAGCGCCCCTGAAAAAGTCGTCTCATCATTTAAGCCACGCAACTGAGAACAGGGTTGTGATTGACAACGAGACATCCGACACATACACGATAATTGAAATATTTTCCAAGGACCGGATCGAACTGCTGTACCGCATAACAAAGACACTGACAGACTTCGGCTTCAACATATTCAAGGCAATAATCAGCTGCAAGGCCGACCAGATTGTTGATGTCTTTTACTGTCTTGACGATGACGGCCGCAAGGTCATTGACCCCGATTTCCAGGAAGAGATTCGCAAAGGGCTTCTTTATGCGGTAAGGGATGTATCAGAAAAATAAAGTTCATTAACATTAACAACACATAAATATCATCAACAAGGAGGAAAACTTTATGACGACACCGAAAAAAGTCGTAAAAATGCTGAAAGACAACAATGTAAGGGTGGTGGACATCCGCTTTACGGATTTCCCGGGTGTGTGGCAGCACTTTACAGTGCCGGCCTGTGAAGTCGACGAATCAACCTTTGAAGACGGGTTTGGATTTGACGGTTCAAGCATACGCGGCTGGCAGCCCATACATGCCAGCGATATGCTCGTGATCCCGGATGCATCCACAGCCCAGATGGATCCCTTTTTCAAGGAACCGACCATGGTGCTGATAGGCAACATCGCGGATCCCATGACGCGCGAACCCTATTCCAGGGATCCGCGCCATGTAGCGCAAAAGGCCGAGGCATATCTCAAAAAAACAGGCATAGGCGATACTGCCTACATAGGCCCTGAGGCTGAATTCTTCATATTTGACGACATCCGCTTTGATTCAACCCCCAACGGCGCTTTCTACAGCGTGAACTCCATTGAAGGTGCATGGAACACCGGCCGTGACGAAGGTCCCAACCTGGGATACAAACCCCGTCACAAGGAAGGCTATTTCCCTGTTCCGCCCATGGACAAGTTCCAGGATATGCGGACCGAAATGCTTCTGGTCCTGGAAGACATAGGAATTGACGTGGAATGCCAGCACCACGAGGTCGCCACCGCAGGCCAGGCCGAGATCGACATGCGTTTCAAGCCTCTGCTCCAGATGGGCGATCAGCTCATGTGGTTCAAATACATATTAAAAAATGTGGCAAACCGTCACAACAGGACCGTGACCTTTATGCCCAAGCCTCTGTTCGAGGACAACGGTTCCGGCATGCACACCCACATAAGCATCTGGAAGAACGGCAAGCCCACCTTTGCGGGAAAAAAGTACGCCGGCGTTTCCCAAAACGCGCTTTATGCCATGGGGGGCATCTTAAAGCACTGCGGCGCTCTCTGCGCTTTTACCAATCCGACAACAAATTCCTACAAGCGTCTGGTGCCGGGCTTTGAAGCCCCGGTCAATCTTGCCTACTCAAGCAGAAACAGAAGCGCGGCAATCCGTATTCCAATGTACTCCGACTCGCCCAAGGCAAAACGCATTGAGTTCAGGACGCCTGATCCATCCTGCAACGGCTACATCGCCTTCTCGGCCGTGCTGATGGCGGTGCTGGACGGCATCGAGAACAAGATTGACCCCGGCGAACCGCTTGACAAAAACATTTACGCCCTCTCGCCCGAGGAACTTGCTAATGTCCCATCCGCCCCGGGTTCGCTTGACGAAGCACTCGACGCACTGAAAGAGGATCACGACTTCCTGCTAAAGGGGGATGTCTTTACCCAGGACGTTATAGACATGTGGATCAGTTACAAGACCGAAAAAGAAATAAACCCAGTCAAACTTCGTCCGCATCCGCATGAATTCCACCTCTACTATGACATCTAAGCAAAAAGTAGAGTCAGTTGTCACCGGCTTTAAATGGTGAACAAAAAAACCGCCCCTTTTAAAAGGGCGGTTTTTTTATTTTATCCGAACATATCGGATCTTTTGAAAAGGAGCAGTGAAAATCAATTTACTTTTGCTATTGTCAGCACATTGTATTACAGTGTGTTCAGGAGGAGTGGATATGACAACTACAACTATGAGTGTAAGACTTCCTGGCGAATTGTCCCGGGAGCTGGATTTGCTGGCAAAGGCCACTAAGAGGAGTAAATCCTTTTGCGCTGTTGAAGCGATAAAAAACTATGTAAAACAGGAAGCATGGCAGATTAAGGCCATAGAGGAAGGCCTTGAAGATGCGGAAAATAGACAATTAGTGAATCACAGCGAAGTGAAAAATTGGGTTGAGAGTTGGGGCACCAATGCTGAGTCAAGGCCACCGCAATGCAAATAAGGTGGACAAAAAAAGCCATCGACGATCTCCAGGCATTGCGTATTTATGTTGAACAGGACAAGCCTCAGGCGGCAAAAAAGCTTGTCTTAAAAATACTCTCCATGGTTGAAGAAGATCTTATTTTACAACCTGGCATGGGCCGTCCCGGCAGAAAAGCCGGGACAAGGGAGCTTATCATCCCAGGCACGCCTTATTTAGTGCCTTATCGAATTAAGAACAACTGCCTTGAGGTTCTGAGAGTCCTGCATGGTGCCATGAGGTGGCCGTGACAAAGCCAATAATTGCGTCATTCTAACCTCAATATAGTAGGTTGGGTTGAGGAACGAAACCCAACAAAATTATTCTTTTCCAATATTTTCATTAAATCCAATTTCCTCTCCAATCCCCCAATCCGGATCATAAAGCCCAGCGTTTACGAAACGTAAATACTGCCGTGGCGATAAAATCTCAAGGTATTCATGCCCGGGGTTCCCGTAAGTTCGTACCCATGATGAACGGTTACCAAATACGAGCATGATTCCAACAGGTTTAAATATCATTTCACCGGAACAGAACAAACATGATATGATACTGCTACCATGAAAACGGAAAACAGATTTTCGACCATGATCCGGATAACATTTCTGATGGTCTGGGTGATTCTGTTCGGCCTTCTGCTTCAAAGGGACTACTTTGTTAGGACGCTTGACATTCGTGAGGCCCAAGTCCTGAAACGGGACAAGGAGGAGAGTTTCATGGGTATTTATTTCAAGAATGAGCGGATCGGGTATGTTAAAAACAGACTCATAAAGGAAAAGGACGGAGCTATGACCCTTTTTCAAAACGCCTTCCTCCTGCTCAAAATCATTGACCAAAACCATCCGGTGCGTATGAGCATTCAGGCCTCTCTCACCAGGGATTCCAGGTTAAAGGATTTCTCCCTCCATCTCTCCTCACCCTTCTATAAAATGGCGGCTCAAGGCAAAGTCCTGGATAATGAAGTCCGTTTTACCATGAGCACGGGCAAGGAAGAGATATCCGACACGATCCGGCTGAACAGGCCTCCAATCCTTTCCACGAATATGCGCGGCTATCTCCTGAAACAGGGGCTGGAAAAAGGAGAAAAATTCAAAGTTCCATATTTTGATCCTGTCTCTCTTTCCGCTAAAGATTCGCTCATGGAGTACAGGGGATTGAAAAAGATCCTTATCCGCGGGCGTATCTACAGACTTCACCATTTTATTGAGACATTTTCCGGAATCCGTATAAACTTTTACCTGGATGAACAGGGCAAGGTGATCAAGGAGGAATCGCCGGCCGGTTTTGTTTTTATCTCTGAACCGGAATTTAAGGCCACTGACATCCCCGAATCAGGCCCGGAGATCTTAAGCAGCGTATCCGTCCCACTTACAGGGGAAATGCCTGATCTTGAGGGTCTTAAAAGCATTGGTTACAGGCTTACCATGCCTGAGGAAACCGAGTTTGATCTGAACAAGGACCGCCAGACATTCAACAACAACATCCTGACCATAATATTGGAATCGCTCCCCGCCGAAAATTCGGCTCCATGCATTGGTCAGGAAGATGAACTCGAATCGACCGTCTATATCCAGGCAAAGGCAGTCCCCATATCCGATCTAAGCAGATCGATTACCCGGGATGCGGAAAACGGCATAGACAAGGTCAGGCTTCTTGCCGAATGGGTCTATTCCAATATTGAAAAACGGCCGGTCTTGAGCATACCTGATGCCCTGACCACCCTGCACACAAAGGTCGGCGACTGTAATGAACACGCCGCGCTTTTTGCAGCGCTTGCCAGAAGCGCATCCATTCCGGCCCGTATCGTGGCAGGCGTAACATTCCACAATGGGGCTTTCTTTTATCATGCATGGAACGAAGTCTGCCTTGACAACCAATGGATCAGTCTCGACACCACGAAAAACCAGATTCCCGCGGATATCACGCATATCAAATTCGTTGAGGGCGAAACGCGGGAGCAGGTGAAAATCGGGGCTCTTCTAGGCAGACTGAAAATCGAGGTCATAAACTAGGAGGTTGTCCTTTACCCATAAGTCAGTGCATGGACAATTTTATTCCCCAAAGGGGAAATGGTGTATAGCCGGTGTGCTTCAGCCACCGGTATGGGGTGCATAAAGGGATCGTCCTGAAGGGACACCGTTTTAACGGGGGGTCGGCCACGGGAAGGCGCGACGTCCCTCCAGGACGAACCCCTACTACAAGCCATACCGGTTGCTGGAGGACACCGGGGATACACTATTTCCCCTTTGGGGAATAA
>DAOVYS010000065.1 GCA_030635485.1 Pseudomonadota bacterium
AGACATCCTGCCGCGTGGGAAAAGAACACAATCGAGGCTCTCCCTGTATCAACCGCATATCGACATCGACCCTTCTCTCTTTCATGTCCCGGATGACCTTAAAAAAGACTTCACCTTTCAAGAAGGATCAAAAGCCGAAGAGATCCCTTTTCTTTTTTCCGAAAATAATATCTACCTGCCTGTCACAATCAAGGGGGAAACACGATGGTGGATTCTTGACAGCGGCGCCTCCAAGTCCGTCATAGATGCCGGTTATGCGAAAGAGCTTGGCCTCACGCAGGAAGGCGCCATTACGGGCTTCGGCTTTGGAGACACCTTCGACCTCTCCTTTGTCCGTCTGCCCTCCTTTTCCGTCGACACCGTGCGGATGAGTCCGCAGAAAATCTTCGTATTCACGGACTTTACCGAAAACCACGGCGAGCCTCCTGCCGCCGGCATCCTGGGCTACGACTTTCTCTCACGCTTTGTAACGAAGATAGACTATGCAGAAAAGCGCATCTCCTTTTATGATCCGGAATCCTTTACTTACAGAGGCAATGGAACAATTATAGACGCGCCTTTAAAATACAGGACATTCACGGCGCCGGTCCTTGTTGACGGAAAATTGTCCGGCAATTGGTCGATTGATCTGGGCGCAACAGACACCCAGTTCCATTTTCAATTTGCCGAAAAAAACAACCTCTTCGACCGCCAAGGCATAGAAACTGCCAGGGCCGGAATGTCAGGCATCTTTTTCAGCAGAATCGTCCAGTTTGATTCCTTTGCGATTGGTAATTTCTGCATCAAAAAACCACTTTTGACCTTTCCGCTTAAAAAGGGAAAGGGATCCAGCGCAATCGGCGAACAGGCAGGCAACATTGGAAACTCAATCCTCTCCCATTTCATTCTTTATCTTGATTATAAAAAACAGCAGATCGTGCTGGAGAAAGGAAAAAACTTCAACCGGCAGGCGCCACGGGAGAAGAGTGGCATGGTAATAGGATATACGAAAGAAGACGGTTCGCCAATGGTCTCTTTTGTTGCCAATGGGACCCCTGCCGAGGTAGCCGGATTTGTGGCAGGAGATATTATCCTGACGATCAACAAAAGAGCTATTCAAGACTACGAGGGTGTTCCTGCTGTTAAGAAACTTCTGCTGCAGAACGCCGGAACAACCCTTTCCTTTACGGTCAGAAGAGGCCCTGCAGAAAAAGAAATAGAACTTACCCTTCAAGAACTTTTTTAATCACGGGTTGTTTTACAACGTACAAAACTGTTACTTAGGGTGCGTGTAAGAATAAATTCGCATTTTGAGGAGTGCAATGTGACAGAGATCGAAGTCTACGCTTACCTGTGGCAAGCTGAGCTTGCGAAACCGCAGGAATAGCAGCGCTCTTTTGAGGATTTCGCAAGCGAAGATCGCCGCAAGATCTGTTACAGTGTGCCCTCTAAAATGTGAATTTATTCTTGCGAGTGCCCTTATTTTCGCTATCTGTTTTTTTAACTCATCCCGTCCCCATGTAGGTTTTATGCAGAAGATGGTCATCGTCAGCCTGCTGGAGTTTCCCCGGAATAACTCAAGGGGGTACTGAAAAGAGTGCCCGCCAGGGTACACATCCGGAGCGCCCCGCAGGAAGTGCCCTTGGGGTGCACTGCTGAGCAGTTACAGGATGGAGGTTTCTGAAACTTGACATCCTCCCGCAAAAATCTTACAATAATTGCATCGATCAGCAAAAAGGAGAATACCATGCAAACGACTATCTCGAGCAAATATCAAGTAGTCATCCCCAAACCGGTCAGAGAGCATCTTAACCTCAAGCCGAAGCAAAAACTGACAGTCATAGAAAAGGACAAGATGCTCATCCTCATTCCGCACGCCTCTCTTGATGAGTTAAGAGGCATTGCTGCTGGCGCTAAAATCGATAACCACCGCGAAAAGAAGGATCGTTTTACATGATCATTGTTGACTCTTGCGGCTGGCTGGAATGGTTTACTGACGGCAAGCTGGCCGACAAATATAAAGAGTATCTTGCGGCCCCAGACAACCTCCTGATGCCTGCGATCATTCTTTACGAGGTCTATAAGGTCCTCAAGAGAGAGGCTGGCGAAGAAAAGGCGCTGCTTGCTGCCGGGTATATGCAAAACTCTCCGGTGGTCCCACTTGATGACACCCTTGCGCTCGCTGCTGCGGATATTGCCCTACAGGAAAAATTAGCCATGGCAGACGCCATAATCGTGGCTATATCACGAGCCCATAATTGCAGAATCATCACTTCGGATGCGGATCTCAAAAATCAAGTCAACGTGGAGTACATCCCGAAGAAATAGCATCTCTTCTAAGTTCATACTCTTACTTGAAACAATTGGCACCTGTACTTATAGTTTGCGATAATTATCAATCAAAAGGGTAACTACTGCAGGGGAAAACATTGTGACAACATTAAATCTGGCAAAACTACATCCAAAAGCCTCTGAAAGGATACAACCGTTTTTTGAACAAATCCTTTCTGAACATCAGGCAAAGATACACTCCCTGGTTGTCACAGGCTCTGCGATTACTGAAGATTTTGACAACAAAAAATCCGATGTAAATTCAATAATCGTTTTAAAAGACATGGATCTGAGGTTTTTAGAGGCGATTGCCCCGCTTGGTAAAAAATATGGCAAGCAGAAGGTCGGTGCTCCACTTATCATGACCCCTGAATACATTACCGGCTCACTTGATGTTTTCCCCATCGAGTTTTTGAACTTCAAACTCATTCATCACACTGCACTTGGAGAGGAGATTCTTGACAAGATAGAGTTACGTGCCCGTGATCTCAGGCACCAATGTGAGTGGGAGATAAAAACCAAGTTGATCGGCTTGCGGCAGGGATATCTTTCAGCGCAGGCTGACCGGCGGTTGTTGTCTGAAAACTTCGGCGTCATAATAACCGGCGCCATTCCTCTCTTTCGGGGGATTGTCTTTTTACTGCAGAACCAGACACCGATACCGCAAAATGCGGTCATTAAAGCTCTGTCAGAGGCAGTGGACATTGACACCAGTGTTTTTTCTACCGCCCTGCAAGTGAAACAGAAGATAATCAAGCCATCTATCGATGAGTTTTATCAAATATTTGAAAACTACTATGCAGCGCTTGAAAAATTGGGAAGAATAGTTAATGAGATTACGATTTAAGCTTTTTATCCCGCTGCTCCTTGTGCTGGTTGCTTTTGCGCCCGCCGGTGCGGCGGTCAAGGTCCCAGCCCAACCGCGCAACTATGTGGTGGATCTGGCCGGGATTGTTGACAGCAATGCCGAGGCCTCGCTCAACACATATCTCAAAGAGCTGGAGCTGAAAACCACGGCCCAGGTGGTGGTGCTCACCATTCTCTCGCTGGAGGGTGAGGCCCTGGAAGAGCTTTCCCTCCGGCTGGCCCATGACCAATGGAAACTCGGCCAACAGGGCAAGGACAACGGCTTGTTGCTGTTGATTGCCACACAGGACAGAAAATACAGGTTTGAGGTTGGCTATGGCCTGGAGGCGATACTGCCGGACAGCCTGGTCGGCTCCATCGGGCGGCAATACTTGGTGCCCTATTTTAAAAAGGGCGACTACTCCACCGGCATCCTCACCTCGACCCTTGCGGTCATAAATATCATAGCAACTGATGCCGGCGTGACCCTGGGTGATCTTCCCAGGGTGGACGTCCGCCGGGGCAACAGAAATGCGGACCGGAAAGAGCTTACCCCCATGGGTACATTCTTTTCCCTGCTCTTTTTTATAGGTATGATTTATTTAGTTATAAGGCATCCGCGCCTGGCATTTTTTCTGCTCATTATGAGTATGTCGGGTGGCGGAAGAAGGTCCGGCTGGAGCGGTGGTGGTGGTTTTGGCGGCGGTGGCGGCGGCGGTTTTGGCGGCGGTGGCGCTTCAGGCGGCTGGTAATTATTGATGGCGTCGTAAAAAGTCCGATCTCCTGCGTTGTAGCAATTTTTCAGGCACTCGGCATACCACATGTATGGCCTCGCACCTGAAAAATCACTACGCCTTGTATATCGAACTTTTTACTTAGCCATCCCATGACTTTTTACGAGAGCATCAATTATTAGGAATCATTTCTTTAAACTGGAGGTTCATTCGATGTCAAAAGGACTTAAGACTGTACTGATCGTGGCAGGAATACTGCTTTTCTTAGTCTTTATTGGATTCAGGTGGTATATCGGCGGCTACAACCGGGTTGTGGCCATGGATGAAAACGTCAAAGGAAGTTGGGCTGAGGTTGAAAATCAACTGAAGAGAAGATACGATCTCATTCCAAATCTGGTGGAAACGGTCAAAGGGTATGCCTCCCACGAGAAGGAACTCTTTCAATACATTGCCGATGCCCGGACCAAATATTTCAGCGCCAAGACTGTAAAAGGTAAAATTGCCTCCTCCAATCAGTTGGAAGGCGCGCTTTCCAAGCTTCTTCTGCTACGCGAACAATACCCGCAGCTTAAGGCAAATGAATCCTATCTGAAACTACAGGACAGCTTAGAGGGAACCGAGAACAGAATAGCCGTGGCCCGCAAAAGATACAACGATTCGGTGCAGCTCATCAACACCTATATCAGAACTTTTATGGGGCGCTTTTTTGCCGGCTTTGCCGGAGTAACCAAGGCCGAATATTTCGATGTGCCGGACACCGAACAGGCCGTTCCCCAGGTAAAATTTTGATGGCGTAGCATGGAAAACAGGGTATTGCTAAAAATCCAAGACAAAATTAACAGCCTGATTGACTTGTTCAAGTTTTTCCGTCGTCAGAGTAGTAAGGAGAGATTCTAAACTGTCTTTAAGCACCGAATCTAGCCACGATCAGGGCGCCCAACATACCCAAGTATAGTCGATCGCCCTGCTTGCGGCTATCTCCGACCCCTGTAATTGCTTACAAGTCAGGCGTTAGATCGTCAATTGGCAGCTTCAACCCGTGATAAGTTACGTTTCTTTTCCCAAACAGAAAATTCATCTTTGCCGACCGGTTTTCTCCCATACCCTTTCCGATGTTTGAGTTCCTGCTCCCTGACTTTGAACTGATGAATTGCCTCCCGTAAGGCCCCTCACGAGTAAAAGACGATCGCGTCGTTTTAAGTTTCTTCACCACCTCATCCACCGCCACAACCAAATCCTCATCTATAGTCATTTGTACTCTCCGCATAAAAATCCACATAATTTATAATTATTTTTATAGCTATAGCCAGAGAATGCAATGCTCATTGTTATACTAAAAATCAAGTATTATCGGGATGTTTTGTAACAACAACTTGAAACAACAACAGCAACGAGGCATAAATCGTTTAAGCCCCTTACCCGGTGTAAATTCAGACGTAAAAAAAGAATAATTCGGTCTTTCAAAAAAAATATACATAAAAACACTTGACTCATGTTGTACCACAATGTAGCATACCGCCAACACCACAATGTGGTATAAGAGACAAGGGTTCTCAGCTGGATTTTCCCTCCGGCGCCAGGAAGAACAAAACAAGACTTTATTGAGTGAACGCAGAAACAGCGAGAAAGACGTTTAATCAGGGCGGCTGTTGTTTAACCGCATTTCTCACAAAGATCGTAAAGTGATGTTGGAAAGCGTTGTGGGTACGAATAGCGATCCTGCGAGACTCCGACGGAGTAAACGCAATCCTTTCCGGCTTCGTAGTAGATCACTTGTAAGATATGCGGGGGAACAGCTTTTTCTTTAAATTTCTTCAAGAATCAACGAGTAAGGAGAAGACATGAGCAAAGAAATTATGAACACCCCGGAAGTATCACGAAGGCAGATGTTGGTAGGTGCAGGAAAAATGGCAGCAGGTGCGGCTGTACTGTCCGCAGGTTTGACCACCGTAATCTCAAAAGCCGGCGCTGACACTGGTCCGATGCCGACGCCATGGGGGTACAAGAAGCTTGATCCCCAAAAGGTGGCGGACGCAGCTTATGAAAACTGGTACAAGGCATATTGCTGTTATGCGGTCGCCAGCTCTATTCTGGATCCGTTACGCGAAAAAATCGGCGGTCCATACAAACACCTCCCGGTTCAGGCATTTATCTTTGGCCACGGCGGAACAGTTGGCTGGGGGACCTTGTGCGGCACCCTGATGGGGGCCGGTCTTGCCACCAGTTTTGCAGCCGGAAAAAAAGGGGAGGAAATATTAAACGATGTCATTGCCTGGTATAGTGACACGGAACTTCCGATCTACAAGCCAAAAAATCCCCGTGCGCAAGTGATCAATGTCAATGCGAGTGAATCGCCACTCTGTCATATCTCGGTCGGCAAGTGGATGAAAAAAGAGGGTGTCGCCTTGAAAAGCAAGGAACGGAAAGACCGATGCGCCAGGATCGCAGCGGATGTTGCGTACAAAACAACAGAACTGCTGAATAAATATGCGGTTGGAAATTTTGAAATGGATAACGGCTCACAGTCAGGCGAGTACGGCATACCATCACAGAACAGCTGCACGGAATGCCATGGAGAGAATGTACCTGAGCCCAAAGATGCCTAGTCATCAAGAAGCAACAGTTTGCATAATGTAGCCTTCTGGAGCAAGAATCCGACAGAAGACCCTCCATTGTCATACCCCTTTCTCCAGAAACTATAAGGCCGATCCCCGTCACCGGGGACCGGCCTTATTTTTTTGAAAAATCGTAACGATACAATTCAAGTAACAGTACGGCAGACTCGTCCGAAGCCGCCGGGGTTGAAGCCTGATGCCCAGAAAACATTGCCGGCCTTGAAATCAGCAAACCAGTATCCGCCTGGATAACGTCTATTGGCAACAAAGATAAATGGCTGCTCTTTTGAAAAGCAGGGATGCAGACGTATCTCTTTGCTATTTGCGTCCGGTTCCATAAGAGACAATGCCTCTTCGAGAGTCGGAAGTCTCCAGTCTGAATATCCGGCAAAACCGTCCCTGTTTAACTGTTCAATGCCGGCTTCCATCTTTCGTATCGACCCGATGTCAAACCCACCACGCTGCCACATGATGGAGGTTACCATGTCAGTCACCGTCAGCCCATCTCCATTATCCACAAAATAATTTTCAAAACGACCTTCCGTGTTGTATTTGCGGTCGTAAAAGTTATGCTTTTTCACTATCTCCGGGATATCCGATTCAATCACTTCCCGCGGCAGAGAATCCAGTTTACATGAGGTGATCTCCGGGAGGGGGGAATCTTTTCCCGGCAATCCGGGATCCTCTTCATCCCTCTCGATTTTGTCTTCAATTCTGGTAATTTTTGATCCGTCATCCGAATCAAGGACGTTCGCTATCAACCACTCTTTGAGGAGTTCGTCTATGGCATAGCTCTTGTCCAATCCTGATGTTTTCCCCTGACTGAGAACGCAACGATCGACCATATCCTGAGGGGCATCTATCTCCGCCAGGATTTTTGCATATTTTACACCCCGCTCCATAAGACATACTCTGGCCGGCCGGGCCCAGTTATCAATAAAAAAATAATAATAACGCTCCATCAGGCTCTTTATACTACGCTGGCTCCCCCAGCTTTCAAAATAGGTAAAGGTATAGTCTGGGGTGATATCCCAGTCTATATTCAACGGCCCAGGGCCAACGCCAAGCTTATCTATATCTAAGTGTGCCATACATTTCTCCTCTCAATCATGGTGAATTTCATGCGCCTTTATCAAAAGGTTAACTACAAGGAACATGCCAACGTGAAGAATATTGTTTTTTTACAACAAAGAAACAACTAAACCTTGTTAAAACAATATGTTAGAGAAAAACGAATACTCATATGCATAGAGACTCTTCTCTACGGGTGTCTCACAAGTCCGAGACAAATCAAAAAAAATGAGACACCTGAGACATGCGTTTGCAACTTATTTTCGAATCCCCTGCTTCTCAAGCTTGTTTTTAGTATCTGACGTCATAAGCTGAGATCAATGATCTTTCCATGCCATTATCTGACGCTCAACTTCTTCTTTATTGTTAATTTCCGAAAAAAAAGGTAGTATTAAGGTTTATATAGGTACTTTAACGGGTAGGAAGAAGCGCTCTATGACACTCTTTTTTTTAGGTCTTGGTTGCAGACGTGGAGAGCGACCATGAAGGCCTTTTTTTTACGTACATACGACAGGCTCATTCTGGCCCGCCCCATTACATCCCTTCTGATGACACTGGCAGTAGTCGGTTTCTTTGTCATCCAGATTCCCCACTTCAAACTTGATGCATCGGGAGATTCTCTGGTTCTTGAAAACGATCAGGACCTCCGATACTTCAGGCAAATTACAGAACGATACGGCAGCAATAATATCCTCATCATCGCCTATTCTCCAAAAGATGATCTTTTCTCACCGGCTGTGCTGACCGACCTCAAAGAATTCCGTGACGAATTAAAAAAACTCGACGGTGTTCACTCCGTAACCACTATTCTTGACGTCCCCCTTTTCTACAGCTCCGACATCAGACTGGAAGATCTGGCAGAGGAAGAGAAGATCAAAACGTTAGAGAATTCCTCTCTTGACAGGGACAAGGCCCTGGCCGAATTCAACGACAATCCTCTCTACCGGGGCCGGCTTTTAAGCAGCGACGGCAAAACGAGCGCCATTCTGCTCAGCCTGGAGGTAAACCGAGAGTACCAGGATCTCTTGACGCGACGTTACGAACTTCGGGAAAAAAGGTATGACACTCTTCTTTCTCCGGCAGAGACGGACGAACTGCAAACTGTTTCCAAAGAGTACCGGGCGCTCCTGGCCGAACTCATCAACAACCAGAAATCACTTGTTGCCGATGTAAGGGATGTCATGGACCGCCACCGTGACCAGGCATCCATCTTTCTCGGCGGCCTCCCGATGATCGTTGCCGACATGATCGGCTTTATCAAAAAAGATCTGCTCATCTTCGGTCTCGGTGTCATCTTGTTTCTGATCATTACCCTGACTCTCATTTTTCGAGAACTCCGCTGGGTACTGCTCTCAGTTTTCTGCTGTCTGATTGCCGTTCTCACCATGATGGGCTATCTCGGCGCCGTGGACTGGCGAATCACTGTCATCTCGTCTAACTTTATCTCTCTGATGCTGATCCTTACCATGTCGCTCACCATCCACCTGATCCAACGCTATCTTGAAGTCCATGCACAATCTCCGGAAAAAGACCAACGCTCGCTGGTCCTTGAAACAGTGCGTACGATCTGGCTTCCCTGCCTCTACACCACACTCACCACCATTGTTGCCTTTATCTCCCTGGTGGTCAGCGACATCAGGCCGGTTATTGATTTCGGCATGATGATGGTCATCGGCCTTATCGTGGCCTTTACGCTTGCATTTGTGCTCTTTCCGGCAACTGTTGCCCTGCTTAAAAAAAGTCCGACAAACGCTGCGAAAAACCTCAGTAATCCTTTTACCCACGTTTTTGCACGCCTTACCGAACGATACGGGGTTCTGATCATCGTCATCAGCCTGGCCCTGACCGTATTCAGCGGCGTCGGCATAAACATGCTCAGGGTAGACAACAGATTTATCGATTATTTCCGGCAGGATACGGAGATATATCAAGGCATGAGCCTCATTGATAAAAAGCTTGGCGGCACAACCCCGCTTGATATCATCATCGATTTCAAACCGGTTATGGACGCACCTGAAGATGATGAGTACGAGGAGGACGATCCCTTTGCCGATGAATTCGAAGACAAATTGATCTCTTACTGGTTTGCCGATCTTTACACCGTGGAACAGATAGAAAAAGTGCATGTTTTTTTAGAGAGTCTGTCTGAAACCGGCGAGGTACTTTCGCTTGCCACGACAGGTCAGGTTGCCGCTCATATCAACAATGATGTGCCCCTGGACAACTACGAACTTGCCCTCATGTACAAAAAGTCCCCCCCCACTCTTAAAAACCTGCTCCTCAAACCCTATATCTCCGAAGATATTACCCAGGCCCGCTTTGCCATGCGCATTGTGGAGAGCGACAAGAATATGTCCCGGACAGCTCTCCTGGACAGGATACGGATCGCCCTTGTCAACCAGATGGGGTTTACGGAAGACCAGATCCATTTCACCAATATGTATGTTCTGTACAACAATATGCTCTTGAGCCTCTTCCATTCACAGATTCTCACCATCGGCATGGTCTTCTTAGGCATTATGCTGATGTTTACCTTACTGTTCCGCTCGTTTTACCTGGCCGCCATTGCCGTTTTCCCGAATGCGCTGCCTGTGTTCATGGTGCTCGGCACAATGGGCTGGCTCGGCATCTCACTCGATATGATGACGATTACTATCGCCTCGATTACCATCGGCATCGCCGTTGACAATACCATCCATTATATCCATCGCTTTCAAAGGGAGTTTCCAAAAGACAGGAATTACATAGCAACAATGTACCGCTGCCACGGCAGTATAGGCAAGGCCATGTACTACACCTCGATTACCATCACCATCGGCTTCTCCATCCTGGTCTTCTCAAGTTTCGTCCCGACAATCTACTTCGGCCTCTTTACCGGCTTGGCCATGATCGTCGCCCTCCTGACCGACCTTATGCTGCTGCCAAAACTTCTGATACTCTTCAAGCCCCTGGGGCCTGAAGAATCACTCTAAGTAACAATGGACCGGCTTGTTCTCACGCCATTCTCAGCACCTACCCAGAATATCTGCATTTTTTGAAGGATCTTCCGACACCGACAAGAAAATCAACAGATTCCGTTAGAACATGTGATACACTGTTCAGTGTCGATCGCATCAAAAAAAGGTAACTATTCAGCTCGTGCAGAAAACATGGCATAAACTCCAACCTGTAAATGTTCAGATGTGCTTTAGATGTGGGCAAGCAGGCTGGCGCAGCATACTAGTGCTATGTAAGCTAGGCTGATCGCCCGCAGATGAAGTGCAGCTGAACAGTTACAAAAAAAACACAGAAAGGAGGGCTGGTTATGGAAAAGATCAAAAAGATTCTTCTGGAATTGGATTGGGCTCTGTTCGTCAAACCATGTCTGCGGGTTGCAGTCATCCTTCTTATTGCCTGGATGGCGATGAAACTGCTGCAGCAATTTCTCAACCGCCTGCAGAAGCATCTGTTACAAAAATGCGCGGATGAAGGAGAGCCCCCGTCAGAATCGGAAAAGAGAATCGGCACCATAATCCAGCTCGTCAGACAGGGTTCCCTCCTTGCC
>DAOVYS010000149.1 GCA_030635485.1 Pseudomonadota bacterium
AGACCATGCTTCTGGAACGGGCAAACAGAGAACTCAGGGAACTGGACAGGCTCAAGTCCGCCTTTCTGGCCAATATGTCTCATGAACTGCGTACCCCCATGAATTCTATTATAGGCTACACTGATCTATTGATTGACCAGGTTGACGGGGAAATTAACGAAGAACAGGAGAAGAGTCTGCACAAGGTGGAAAACAATGCCAAACATCTCCTGCAGCTGATAAATGATATACTTGATATGGCCAAGATCGAATCAGGCAAAATAGAACTGGATTTAAAATATAGTGACATAAAGGAGTTAATAGAATCGGTTGCATCCACCTTTGAACAGTCGGTTGTCAAAAAAGGACTTAATCTCACCTTTAATTTTGATGAAAACCTGCCCCAGGTTTATATTGATGAAGACAAGATAAGACAGGTGTTGATGAATTTATTGTCCAATGCCGTCAAATTTACCTATGAGGGAGGCATAACCATTGATGTTAAGCCTTCCGGGCATAGCATTAAACCGGGCGACCCGCCCCTTTTCCTGCAAATCTCTGTAAAGGATACCGGTATAGGGATAAAGAATGAAGATCTGGGCAAACTCTTTGACAAATTCAGCCAGATAGATGTCTCCACTATCCGCCAGTATGAGGGCACAGGCCTTGGGCTCAGTATTGCCAGGGGATTTGTGGTATTACATAAAGGTGTGATATGGGCGGAAAGCGAATTCGGGAAAGGCACTGAACTGGTCTTTACCCTGCCGACTAAAAAAGAGTTACTGGAAAAACCTGAAAAGCCTATATTGGAACTAAAGATGGCTGAAGGCCTTGCCGAATGCTTTAACAAACCTGTCGAAGCCCTTACCAAGAGGCCCCAATATGCCGGCAAACCGATAAGGTGCTGGGAATATTTCCATTGCGGACAGACCAGTTGTCCCACATATGGCGGCACGGACCTGAGATGCTGGCTTATTCACGGCACGCACAACAAGGGCACGGAAATAGCCACATACCCTAATAAAGTCGATTTCTGTAAGGGATGTGAAATTGTAGAAAGACTGATACTTGGAGAATATGACGCTGAGAACGCGGAAATTCTGACGGAAAGTGGTGAATCTAACGAAAAAGCAGTTAAAAAGACCGTTTTAGCCATAGATGACAACCCGGAATCCGTCGAGCTTGTTCAGAAATACCTGGGAAATGATTATCATGTCGTCGGTCTTTTAAGCGGTGAAAGGGCTCTGGAGGTGGCAAAGAGGTTAAAACCAACAGCCATCACCCTGGATATCCTTATGCCCATAAAGGATGGATGGCAGGTTCTGCAGGATCTGAAAAAATCGCCTGAAACGCAGGATATTCCCGTTATTATCCTTTCAATTGTGGACAACAAAAAATTAGGATTCAGCCTGGGCGCCGCAGAGTATATTGTAAAACCGATTGACAAAAATGTCCTGCTCCGGAAATTAAAAAACCTTGAAAAGATAGCCGTTATAAAAAAAATACTGGTGGTTGACAATGATCCCCGCACAGTAGAATTGATCGGACATGTGCTGAGCGAGGCCGGATATGATATCACAACAGCCGACAACAACGAGGATGCCATAAAATCAATTAAGGATTCAAGGCCGGATATGATTGTACTGAACCTGATAATGGCTGAGTCAAAAGGCTTTGACTTGTTAGAATACATAAAGACGGAAAAAGGAATAAAAAATATTCCGCTCATTGTAATCTCTCAAAAAGATTTATCGGAAAAGGAACTGCAGGATTTAGACGGGAGTATTCATGTCATACTTAACAAAGGCATACTTTCCGAGGAAGATTTACTAGAGGAACTCAAGAATATTATAGGCAAATCCAACAATTGATTGTAAATATTCGGCCCAGAAGAAGTGCCCTTGGGGTACCGCGCCCAACATTTACATTCCGTGGTTTTTTAAAGTTTTTCACACGTAGCCGAATATTTACAATTGATTTCGCCCTGTTGCTTAACCATTTTTTTTGGAAAAGATAACATTATGCAAAATCCGTCAAAAAAGATATTGATCGTAGAGGATAACGGGGACAGCCGTGAATTACTGGCAAAGATCCTAAAGGCCAGAGGCTGGCAAATAATTGAGGCTGTTGATGGAGAGGAAGCCCTGCAAAAAGCGTCCGCGGAAAGGCCTGACCTGATTCTGATGGATATTTCTATTCCTAAAATCGATGGGTATGAGGTTACACGAAGGCTGAAAGGTCAGCAGGACTTTAAAAATATTCCTATCATTGCCCTGACCGCTCATGCCATGAAAGGAGATAGAGAAAAGGCATTACAAGCCGGATGCGATGATTATATCTCAAAACCTATCAATATCAGGGAGTTACCCAATCAAGTCATGGAGTTCCTGAAATAAGGAAGCTTCAGTGTAGGTCGGGTTAGCGAAGCGTAACCCGACAAAAACCTAACTACCTTAACCAGCTACAAATACAAGTGAAAGAAAACGGTAAGATATTAATAATCGATGATAACATTGACACAGTGGAACTTCTGAAAAAGAGATTGCGTTCGGAAGGATATGACACCGCTGAGGCACATGACGGCGAAGCAGGCCTTAACAAAGTAGAAGAGTACGAGCCTGATTTGATTCTGCTTGACGTTATGATGCCCAAATTAAATGGGTATGAGGTGTGTAACAGGCTAAAAACGGAAAAAAAGACAAATCACATCCCCATACTGATGCTTACTGCCAAAGATGCGATACCCGACAAGATAAAAGGGCTTAACATCGGCGCTGATGATTATATGACCAAGCCGTTTAATTACAAGGAACTCTCGGCCAGGATCAAATCACTTCTTGAGAAAAAAGATGCCAAAGAAAAACTGGTGGAAGAAAAAAAGGTGGAGGCGCTCGAAGATATGCTGGATCAGGTTTCGCATGAGATCCTCAACCCTCTGGTATCAGTGGGCGGATTTGCCAGACGTGTATTTAAAAGTCTGCCCGAGGACAGCGATAACCGAAAATATATGGATATAATCCTTAAGAATGTGACGGCGCTTGAGAAGATGGTCAAACAACTTGGGGAGTTAAAAAGCGCAACACTCTCTTATATCGAGGCTTACGATATAAACGAAATAATCATCAACGTACTTAAAGAGTTTGATCAGACGACAAAACAGAATAAGATAGATGTTAAAACCAGTCTGATGGACGCCCCCCCTCTGATCTATGTGGATAGAGAAAACCTTTCGACAGCGATTAAAAATGTTGTTGAAAATGGTATCGAGGCTATGGACGGCGAGAAAAAGGTTCTTAAGATTATAACGTTAGTAAACAAAGAGTCCCTTGAAATACATGTGTCTGATACGGGCAGAGGAATTTCACGGGACAAGATAAAAAATATCTATAATCCGTTCGTCACTTCAAAAACATATGGGCCAGGACTCGGTCTGACATTCACCCTGAAAACAATTCAGAACCATAAAGGCATGATCTCGGTGGAGAGTGAAAAAGGCCTGGGCACCACCTTTGTCATAAGGCTGCCGATCAGGCGCAGCGGGACTTCAATATCTTAAAACGGTTGGTTAAAATTAAGAAGTCGTCCGTAAAGATATTGGGCCGCCTGGGATATTAGTACCTTAGTGGTAATTTTCTTGTTTTTTGTGGCAAGAAATCAAAAAGGTTAAATATTTTTAAATAGTTACACGCAGCTGTTAAGGTACTTATCCAGGACCTTTAAAGATTCCAGTTTATCTGGGTTAGGTGGATGTAATTTATTAACAAGGTATAGGTCTGCGGAAGTAACCACAAAGCAAGAGGCCAACAGGCACGGTTACCCCCTTACCGTGTATAACCTGTAACCGCTTACAGGCGGAGAACAATCATGAATGATGACACTATTCGTGTAGGTATATTCGGTGTCGGGACAGTGGGCGCCGGAGTGATAGAATTATTATCTGAAAACCGAACGGTTATTGAAAAAAGGGCGGGAAAACCGGTTAAGGCGGTTAAGGCGGTTGTTGCCGACATTGGGAAGAAAAGGGCTGTCGACATGTCACAGATTGAGTTGTCAGACAGGCCCGAATCCATCCTTGATGACCCTGAGATTGATATTGTCGTGGAATTGATAGGCGGCCTTGACCTTTCCGAGACGATTATTCTGGACGCACTGGAAAAAGGCAAATCCGTTGTAACGGCTAACAAGGCCCTGCTGGCTGAAAAGAGCATGAGTATCTTTCCGGCCGCCTACAGGGCAAACGGGTGCTTTGGCTTTGAGGCGAGTGTGGGCGCGGGAATTCCTGTTATCAGGACTCTGCGCGAAGGATTTTCCGGTGACAGAATCATTACGATCTCAGGCATCATGAACGGCACTGCCAACTACATACTGACCCGGATGACAGAGGATGAGATGGAGTTTGACCAGGCGTTGAAAGGTGCGCAGGAACTCGGATATGCCGAAGCTGATCCTACTTTTGATATCGAGGGAATCGACACGGCCCACAAACTGATCATATTGATGAATCTTGCCTATAACGGCCTGTTCAACTTTAAGGATCTTAAAACCGAAGGAATTTCCAGTATTACATCAGCAGATATCCGGTTTGCCAGGGAACTGGGCTACAGAATCAAGCTCCTTGGAAAGGCGTGCCATACTGGACAGGGGGTGGAAGGCCGGGTCCATCCGGCCCTGGTTCCTGAAGGCCATATCATGGCCTCGGTAAACGGGGCCTTTAACGCCATCTCCGTGACCGGCAACTATGTCGGTCCATCTGTTCTGCATGGACTGGGCGCTGGTTCGCACCCCACGGCCGCGGCAGTCGTATCTGATCTGATTGAAGCCTCCAGGTATCACACGACCGGTCAGCAGACCCCGCTTTTTCCATTTTCAGTGGCTGAAGATCAACTTCAACCACTGAAAATGGTGCCCATGGAAGATATAAGGTCAGAGTACTATCTGCGTTTCAATGTGCAGGACCAGGTGGGAGTGCTGGCCCGGATCTCGAAAATCCTGGCTGAAAACAACATCAGTATCAGATCCGTGATCCAGAAAGGCCGTACCAGTGACCCTGCCAGTACTGTTGCCGTAATAATCGTAACGCATGAATCACTGGAAAAAGACATCCAGAAGGCCCTCCTGAGCGCAAACCAATTGGACTTTGTAGTCAGCAGAACACAGTTGATCAGGATAGAACCTAACTAAACGTAAGCGGTCACAGGCGGCGCAGGTGTGCGTGATCAGTCCGACCGGTTATAGCCCAACCTATACCGGTTGGACTGAGCGCGTGCAGATGCGCCGCCTGTGACCGCTTACACGCTAGGGGTTCCCGTAAATTCGTACCCCTGGTAAACGGTTATGATTAAACAAAATCGTGTTCCTTGTGTTTTTGCGAAATAGCGCTGGCCAGATCTGTAAGCGCCTGATAATCATCCTTTGAAGGCACTCCTTTGCAAAGGACGGGCTGAAGCACCTCCACCTTAAGATTCGGGATCATTTTGGCAAGCACATCCACGGTCCTGCCTCCCCACCCGTAGGAACCGATAACAGAGAGGAATTTTGTCTTGGGTTTTAAAGCATTTGCCAAAAAGACGCAATAAGCGGCGTAAGGATGGGGACCTGCCAGAATTGTGGGAGTGCCGACCACAATTGTCGCCGCGTCAACCAGGGACATAGCCAGCTTCCCTATGTCGGTAACCTCCAGATTGAATTGTTCGACCCTGACACCGTTGTCCACAAGAGCTGAAACAAAATGTTCAACCATCTGTTCGGTACTTCCGTGCATGGATACATAAGGCAGGACAACAGTGTTTCGGGGAGGGCCAAGCACCCAGTCGCGATAGGCATCAATGATAAATTCAGGCCGGGGATATATCTGCCCATGACTGGGGGCTATCATATTAATCTCGTAAGAGGAGAGTTTTTCCAGGTTCTTTCCGATTATTTTCCGGAAGGGCATCATGATCTCTGCAAAGTACCGCTTGGCAGCCTCATAGACCCGTCCTTCATCAGTGACATAGAGATCGCTGGTTGCAATATGGGCGCCGAAAAAATCACAACTGAAAAGAATTTTATCTTCTTCCAGAAAGCTTACCATGGTTTCAGGCCAATGGACCCAGGGAGTATAGATAAATCTCAAGGTCTTGTCACCAAGGGATATCGTATCGCCGTCTTGCACGGGCATAAAGGATTTCTCGGGTATTTTTAAAAGATCCATCAACATTCCCTTAGCTTTCGGGGTTGTTATCACCTTTGCATCAGGGTACTTTTCAAGGACCTTCGGGATTGCCCCGGAGTGGTCCTGCTCTGCATGGTGCGATACGATGTAATCGATTTGAGAGACGTCCTTAAGTTGTGTCATGAGTTCGCCGCTCATGGAAGGATCGACTGAATCCAGCAGCACCGTTTTATCACTTCCTTGAATAAGATAGGCATTATAACTGGTGCCATCCGGAAGCGGGATAAGAGAGTCAAAAAGACGCCTGTCCCAATCCACGGAACCCATCCAGTAAATGCGGTCTCTGATTTTTCTTGCATTCATATCATTTCCTCCTCATTATGATGTTTGTCTTCTCCATATAAGAATGAAAATTCTGGCACTTAACATGTGATGGTCCCGTAAAAAATATTGAGATGGCTAAGCAAAAAGTTCAATATACGCCCCGAAGGAAGTGCCCTTATAG
>DAOVYS010000111.1 GCA_030635485.1 Pseudomonadota bacterium
AACTCCATAAGCGGCAGGACATCACGCACAAAGACAACGGGATTGGTACTGTCCACTGTATCAAGATTTCGCAGAGAAAGACCTATCAGGTCAGGCGGTGATTTTTGAAGGATAGTGCGCAGGGGGTCGAGACCTCCGGCTGAGAGCAGGTCATAATTTTGCACAAAATGGCCGCCCGCCTCTAATGCCCTGGCCAGACAGGCCATACCAAGGGGATAGACCGGATAAGGGATGGTAACGGTGTTAACGGATATGAGCAGACAGGAAAGGCCCATACGATTTACCCCTTTTCCCACTGACCACGGCGTTCAACCAGGCGCGTCTGCGATTTATAGGTTCCGTCCGCGACTTCACGCATCACCACACTATGAAACAGCCTGGCCATGCGCAAGGATTGCGGCATATCCTTATAAAAACTTTTCCAGGCATAATAGTACATTTCCTGCAATTCATCAGGGGTCATATTTTTTGGCTTAAAGCAGACCTCGGTCGTGGTGTAGCGGCTCCAATTCTTATGCAGGATACGGTTTTCTTTTTCAAACTTGGCTGTAACCGGGGTGTGGGGAAATGGTGTCAGAATAGAAAATTCCGCCATATCCACGTCGATCTCTAAAAGAAAATCGACCAACTTCTTGATATAATCCGCGCTCTGATTATCCGGTCCGAGCAGAACCGCGGCCTCCACCCCGATACCATACTCTTTGAGCCGTTTTACTCGGTTGCGGATCACATCCGATGTATCAAAAACCGCCTGATATACATACCAGCATCCTGCTTCAGCCGCAGCAGCCACAACCTCTTCCTGATCCAGGATCGGATGGCTGATCCACTTTCTTTTCAGCGGTTTTAACGCGGCAAAAAGTTCAAGCACCCATTTTTTGTCCTGGGCAAGGGAATTATCGACCAGAAAGAGGCGGTTGTTTTCAATACCGACAATCTCTTCGACTACCTTATCAATAGGCCGAGGCCGGAATCGGCGTCCGCCTAAATAGGCTGTGGCGCATGGAAAGCAGTTGAAACGGCAGCCGCGGGATGCATGCACCAGATCCACCATGGGCACTCCCCGATACACGTATCGCTTCCGGTTTAATATGTCCCGGCGGGCCGGACCGATCTTGTCAATAGCCGAAAATTGGTGAAAATAATCGTAGCGCGGCTTAAGATTGCCCTTTTGCCAATCATGGAGCACGCCAGCCAGCAGACCTCCTTCAGTTTCACCCAAAAAGATGGAATCCACTCCCCGGCCCACTTCATCCGCATGGAGCATGACGCCTATGCCCCCGGCAATCACAACTATCCCCCGTTTCCGGAAACGGGCGGCAATTTCAAGTCCATGCGGCACCTGACAGGTCAACATCATGGAGAGAAGTACCAGATCGGTATCCGCATCAAAATCTATTGCATCGACATTCTCATCAATAAATTGCAGCTCGAATGTATTCGGGACATCGGCAGCCACGCACACCGGAGCGTGGGGGGGCAGATGAAATTCCGTCTGCTCGGCAATCTTGGGCCAGGCAGGAAAAATAAGCGTTATATGAGACATTTTACACGAGACAGTAGTAGTCGATAACATTTGATTTTATCAATGTCATCGGTTCCGGGGTTAAAGAGTTAAAGGTTCAAAAAGCACCCCAAGGGCATTTCCTGCGGGGCACCTTCAGCCTTCAACCTATCCACCTGAGTTACGATCCACCAAAACAAATTCAGCGCTGATCCGTTCTTCTTTCCCAGTCAGTTCAGCTGGGACAACATCCACGGACCCGGCTATCATCGCATCAATTCCACAGGGTACCGCAAACCAGCGTCGGGCTTCATTGAGTGCAATCATCATCGGCTTTTCATTATAAACAGCATACACCGGTCCCATCAGGCCATAGTGACTTGCCGCTTCCGCCAACCCGATATTTGCCAATGTATAGCTGAACAGAACGGGGCTTGCCGTTTCCACACCATGAGACATGGAATCGACGAACGCCAGGTCTGTTGCCAGGCAACCATACCGCGTCCCCACGATAAGCCCTGTTTTTTTATCCGAAAAAAGGTCTGAACCCGGGGATATTGCCAAACCCTTACTCCTCAACAGACGGCCGACCTCCATAACCACAAGCCTGCTGACAGTATCCATTCTTCCCCATCGCCTGGGAACGACTCCCAAAATGTCCGCAAACTCCCGGTCAGGTTCATCAGCAGTCAAGTATCTAAAATCATTTACCACGGTCATGGCCCATTACATTCTCCGGTTGAAAAGTACTGACTTTGCCATCATAATGGATGGATCTTTAGGATTCAATAATATTTGCCGTCAGCTTACCGCTTGGGTTAATAGAATCAATCTAAATAGTGTACGTCCGGAAATGTAACATTTCCGGACGTACACTATTAGCCAAAAAGCTGGGTCGTATTATTATGTATCCAGCTAAATTTGTCTTTGACTCTTTTCCAAATATTATTATATACTGATGATGGCGTAAAAATTACTACGCTGCAGTAGATCGGACTTTTCACGACGCCATCAAATTTATTTTTGAGCGAACCTTAAGGGCTGTCCAATGAATGAAAATAAATTTTGTCAATTCCTGATTAAAAGAGGCTTTGTTAATACGGAAGATATTTATGAAGCATTGAATGTCCAAAAAAACCAAAAAATACCTATTGGAAAAATCGCGCTTAAAGAAAAAATTCTTTCGGTTAAACAAGTATTTAAAATCTTGAATGACCAGGTAGACAACCCAAAGCTTTTCGGAGAGATTGCGATTGGACTGGGATACCTTAACGAAAACGATGTCGCCCTTCTACTCAATATTCAACGATCAATTATTTCTCCTATTGTTGACATATTGGTAGACACGGGAATAATCTCTCCAGAAAACTGCGATAAGTTTAAAGAAGAGTTTTACCAAAAAACATCACAATAACGGCATGTAAGTTCGCACCCCTGGTAAACGGTTATAATTTTTCAATTTTTTTCAAGTCACTAATTATCTGCTGCCGACAAAAAATCATCCAGACATTTAAGCATCCGGTCAAAATGCGGGTTAAATGTGAGTCTGCTGATAAACAAATTGTGTTTTGAGGCATACTCCAGGCCTTTTCCATCAGTCTCACCCCACCAGATATCAGAATTTTCAAGACAGGAAGTGAATTTGTCTTTTTTACTGAAATAATGGAGACAATTCCTATAGTCTCCATCTCTGCCGTAATGCGGATCATTGGGTGGAACAGTTATGGAAAGATGTGAAAAATTCAGAATATGCTGATCAGGGATATGGCTGTTCTGTGCGATAATCAGATTCCTCTTATTTTTATATTTTTCCGGTTCCATAGTATACAGAACAACCTTGTTTTTACCGGATTTGAGAAAATGTAAGAGATCAAGGGTTTTTTGGAAATCGACGGTCTTATCGTCCTCACTCAATGCCGCAAACACGGGAAGATCCCATTTTATATTTTGTTTGTCCTGTATTTCTTCATTTTCTTCAATGAGTTCATATACCTGGGCAGCGGCATTGATCGCAAATGATTCATATTTTGTATAATCCTTATCATTATAGACAGCGAGCCACTCTTTAACATAATTTAAATAGACACTCAGCCAGGCTGCCTTAGTCTTGATGCCTATAGCAGGCGAGAACAGAATCAGGCCTTTTACTTCATCAGGATTCTTTAGAGAATAATTTACGCTTAAAGCACCGCCTGTCGAAAATCCACACATATAGATCTCTTCACAATAATGTTTCAGACGACACATACCGTATTCAACCGCCTTGATCCATGTCTCATATTTAACGGATAAAAGATCACCGGGGATTGTTCCATGTCCAGGCAGGAGAATTGCTCTTACAAAAAAACCTCTGGACTGAAGATGGAGGGCAACAGGTTTCAACAGATAAGGAGAATCCGTCAAACCGTGTATTAAGAGAATACCCTTTTTGAATTTTCCGTTTTCTGTCTTAGGGTAAAGGTTGCAATCCGGTATCAATTCAAAAGGACTGTTGGCCGATATAATATTTTCTTTATCTGCATTGTCTAAATCGGCACGACTTTTACCGATCATCCGTCGAGTCTGTTGGATATATTCTTTAAATGGAATATCATGTGTATAATTAAACTCGCTGTTCAGTCCGGATTCGTGCAATCTTGAAGCAAGCGGCGAGCAGCCTGACTGGAGAAGAATAAAGACCAGAAAAACTCTAATAAACGTTCTCTTTTTCATATAAATATCTTTTTAAGCCGTAACCAATTCTTATAAAAGGAGGATATCGCAATGAGGAAATTTCTGTCATGAAAAAAGGAATAATTACTGTTTCCACGTCTCAGAGGATGGAACTTGTCAATATAACCACAAAGATTGAAAAGGCAATCGCAACGGCCGGAATCAGTAACGGAGTCTGCTATGTCTATAATCCTCACACTACCGCGGGCCTTACTATCAACGAAGGCGCTGATCCGGCTGTGCGCGATGATATTGTGTCAGCCATGCAGGAAATCATCCCCATGGATCATCCGTACCAGCATCTGGAGGGGAATTCGCCGGCCCATATCATGGCATCCCTGTTCGGCAGTTCAGTGACTGTTTTTGTTGAGGAAGGACGGCTGGAGCTCGGAACATGGCAAAAGGTGTTTTTCTGTGAATTTGATGGCCCCAGGAGCAGAAAAGTGACGTGGCGGCTGGTCTGACAACAGAGAGGGCAAGGCAACCAAACCCACAGGACAACGGTTATACCCCTTACCATGTAAGCGGTCACATAAATCCCTTTCTTAACAGCCCCAACTCCCTGCTGCGCACGAATTTCATCAGAATTTCTTCCTCAACCGGCGTTGGGAAGAATTGGATCACATAACAGTGGCAGTTTAACTGCTTGTCAAAAAATGAACGGATGACTTTCCCTTCACGGATTGTTACCCTGCCATCCTTGTCCATGCCGCTCGGTGACTCTGATTTGTCCGCCGGCACGGTAATGGAGATCTCTTTGATAATGGCGTTACCTGGAAGCCCCTGTCTATGGCTGGTTTCGATCAGCATGCCGCCGGCGCTGACATTCCGGAGGGGCAGATTCCCGAACGGCCTGCCCCTGTATTTAAAATTTACCGATGTGCCGCTTGGAACAGTAACCCGGAACAGGTCTCGTCGCTGCAACTGGAAGATCTCAGTGGGACACAAAGTTTTGATGATATCATCACCGGTGGAAACCACCTTGACGGGAAAATAACTCAACAAGTTGGCCATGTCCCTGTACACGACCTGGACCTGGGAATGGGTGCCGGGCCAGTTCGACGGCTTGTCGAACACCAGAAATCGGTCGTTAAAGCTCAGAAGAACGGTGCTGCCTGACCGGCAACCCTTGGCAAGCAGTATAACCATAATCCGATGTTTTTTCAGATTGGCCACAGACTGCTTGATGATCTCCTCGGAGTGGGTGGTTTCATAACCTGAATCAAGTGTTACCCATCCGGTTTCCACATCACTGGAGAGAGACTTCTTCTTTTTCTTATTAGCCATTTTTTATTATAGGAGTACAGATTCAGATGAAAATTGATCAATCCCCTTTAAACACTGCCTCTGCCTGTGACGCGGGCGAAATCTGTTTCGGCCTTGATCGAGCCACGGATGAGGCTTCTCTGGCCGCCTTTATTAAGAGGTTCTCAGGTGATGACCTGCTTGAAACCCTGATCCCCAGGTTGAGCGACCCGGACATCACTTCAATACTTGATTTCCTGACCCATGTCATGAAAAAACACTTGAAAGAAGAGGAGTATCATGAGCTTTTTATAGGGGGATAAGAAACATGGATTACAGCAATTTAACATATTTATCAGGAGCAGGCAAAGGTGAGTAAAAAAATAATAAGAGATCTTCACGCCTACCTTGAAAAACTAAAAAAAGAGTCTGAACTTCTAGAAATAGATGCGGAGGTAGATCCATATCTTGAGATAGCGGAAATTCATCGCAGGGTCATTGCAAAAGGGGGACCGGCCCTTCTCTTTACAAATGTAAAGGGCAGCAGTTTCCCTGTCACAACCAACCTCTTTGGAACCGGACGCCGCATGGAACTTGCGTTCGGCCATGCGGCACAAAAATTTGTTTCAGACATGGTGCACGTTGCGGAGACAATGCTTCCCCCGTCACTCGGCAAGCTCTGGTCCATGCGGGGGCTTTTTTCAAAGGCCCTGACAATCGGGACCAGAAGAGTAAAAACAGCGCCGATCCTTGAGATGCGCCAATCCCCGCCCATGTTGACGGAACTTCCCATGCTGACTTCCTGGGAAACAGACGGGGGTGCATTTGTCACCCTGCCGCTGGTCTACACCGAGCACCCTAACGGAAGAGGGCACAATCTCGGAATGTACCGGATCCATCGGTATGATGACACCACAACCGGAATACACTGGCAGATCCACAAGGGCGGAGGGTATCATTATCATGAGGCGGAATTGCGGAATGAGAGTCTGCCTCTGACCCTCTTTATCGGTGGACCGCCCGCATTGATGATGGCGGCCATTGCGCCTTTGCCTGAAAATATTCCGGAACTTATGCTGGCATCACTTCTCCTGGGAGAAAAACTGCCCCTTATTCAAGATCCTGAGGGAGGCCATCTGCTGGCGGCAACAGCCGAGTTTGCGGCCAAGGGCGTTGTCCCTCCCCACATGAGACGCCCGGAAGGGCCGTTTGGAGATCATTACGGTTACGATTCACTTACCCATGATTACCCGGTTTTCCAGGTAGAAAGATTATATCACCGTAAGGATGCGATTTATCCGGCAACGGTTGTTGGAAGGCCGAGGCAGGAGGATTTTTACATTGGTGATTTCCTGCAGGATCTCCTCTCTCCCCTTTTCCCGCTGGTCATGAATGGGGTCAAACAGCTGAAGACATTTGGCGAGGCTGGATTTCACTGTCTGGCCGCGGCACGTGTAACAGACCGTTATCCCAGGGAGGCGTTTGCATCGGGACTCAGGATCCTTGGTGAAGGGCAGTTGTCTCTGACCAAGTTCCTGATCATTACGGACGGTGATATAGATGTGACTGATTTCAAGCGGTTATGGGTCCATGTCCTTGAACGGGTGAATTGGCAAAGCGACCTGTTTGTATTTGCAAATGTGTCCCAGGACACGCTCGATTATACCGGGCCGTCGGTGAACAAGGGATCCAAGGCCATGCTCATGGGTTTAGGCAAAGAAACCCGCCGTGTGCTGCCGAAAACATTTAAGGGCGGAGATCTTCCCGAGGGATGCACCCGCCTTGATGTCTTTCTGCCGGGGACCCTGGTTGTTGAGGGAAAATCCTATACCGCCCAAAAAAATCTGGCGGAAAAACTTTCCAAAAGCCCACTGTTTCATGATTGGCCGGTGATCGTACTAGTGGACAGCGTCCGGGATGCCACCGTAAGCCTGCAGGAATTCATATGGACCTTTTTCACACGATTTGAACCTGCTGCGGACATATATTCCAACAATACGTCTGTAAAGAGGTTTCACGTGGGCCTTGAACCGCCGATCGTTTTTGACTGCAGGATAAAACCATGGTATCCGCCCGTGCTTGAAGTAGATCCGGGGACAAAAAGCATGGTTGATGCAAAAATCAAGGACCTGCTGCCTCCCAAATGGCGTTAAGATATTTTCCTGGGTATGCACTTAAATTCAGCGGGTACTATACGGGTACTATATATGATGCACCCCATTATGGAAGATTACCCCCGAAATTTTGCCGCCGGTGCCGACGTATTCAAAACGTGATGTCGTCGTAAAAAGTCCGATCCATCCCTCCATGCTGCGTCACTCGCTGTGGTGCCTGCTCACAACACTACATGGTTGCTCTGCCGGCTCCTCGCTCGTTCCTTGCATGAAAGAGCGCCTCAAACTTATGTCGTTGTGTAGAGCCTCTATTTAACCGAACTAAAGCCCCAACACATATATTCGGTAAACGCCAACACCTGTATAAATCTGTAATAAAGCAAGAAACAACATCACCGTATTGCATATCGCGTGACTATGGGGAAGGACTTTCCGTTTTTTTTTCTTTCTGTCCATATAAAACCCGGAGCCGATGGCAAACAGAATAAAAGGAATCATTAATAACCCTAATTTAGCATGGTATCCGGTAATGAGCAAACCATGCCAGCTTGTTTCAACTATGTATAAGCCACCGAAGACACCACTCAGCCAGATGGTTGTTGTGATAATGCCGAAACGAACATGCTGTTTCCAATTAAAGCGAGTCTTTTGTTTTAAGTGTACC
>DAOVYS010000105.1 GCA_030635485.1 Pseudomonadota bacterium
CACATTATCCGTGATGAAAAATCCTGCTATCAAATATCGGAATATATACAGACCAATCCCCTGAAATGGCAAAATGATAAATATTATGTCTAAAATCACCGCCAACCATAAATAATAGGGCAACCACATAGATCTGCCCCGACAACGTGATCAATTACATTTCTATCACTCTACCCGCACCGCCGGCAACATACTTTTCAGGATATCGCGACTCTATTTCCGACCTGTGTTTGGTACAATGGACAGGACAGATAAACTCCAAATCGCTGATCAAATCCAAATCGCTGAATCCGTGAAGACCACCGAGAACCATTTTAACCTTTCCGAACCGGGACGCCGCACTCAAAATACTCTCTACCCCTGGATGAGAACACCCCACAACCACTATCACGCCGCTTTCCGTTTTAATTATAAGGGATTGTTCATTATTTTCGAGTTCACCGGTGGAATAGATATTATTATGAATTTTTGACGGCTCTTTTATCAGGGCGAATTCATAATCGTCAAATTGCCCGGAGAATGATCCGGGAACAGAGACTTTTACCGGGTTTATCCTTAACAAATCCAAAAGCCCGCCAGTATGGTCCCAATGGTCATGAGAAATGAAAATTTCATCGATTTCTGCGGGATCTAGGGCCAGTTTATTCATATTACCGAGAAGTATGGCACCTTTTGCTCCGGTGTCAAAAAGTATCTTCCTGCCGAATGCCTCTACAAGGCAGGAGAAGCCCCAATCCGCTTCAAGTCCTTCTTTGAAGATTTCATTATCATATACAATAGTAATTTTAAGTTCGTTGTTTTTCATAAAATTATCTCATTTTTAAAAATTATGATTATTTTTGCCTCTGGCTCAAATTATTCGTATGATTAATCATGGTAATGATCCATCTTAACAAAATCGTAAAAAAACTAAAAACCTTTTAAATAGGATCCGACCATGAAAATCGAAATGAAATCCATAGCTACCGCACACACTGAGTGTAAGGATATTCCTCGCCACTGGAGTTGCTCAAGTGTAAAAGGAACCATTGTCATTGACAAAAAATACATGGAAGGTCTAAAAGATATTCAGGTGGGACAATACATCGTTGTGATTTTTTGTTTTCATCTAAGTCCCGAGTTCACCCCCCGCCTTCTTCTCCAAAAGCCCCCACATCGAAAGAAGAGGAGGGGGGTGTTCACTACCTGTTCTCCGGTCAGGCCCAACCCGATCGGCATGTCAGTGCTGGAGGTCCTCGGAGTAAAGGAAAATGTGATTCAGGTAAAGGGAATGGATATGCTGGACGGAACACCTGTTTTGGATATAAAACCCCATGTAGAGAAAAAAGCATCCGCTGGAGGCAACCATGATTGACGAACAGAGAGTGAAAGAAACGCTTAAAGGCGTCCGGGATCCGGAGTTGCAAAAAGACCTTGTTGAACTCGGGATGATCAGAAACATCAGGATAGAGGATGGAAAAATCAGACTCACCCTGGCGCTCACAACGTTAAGATGTCCCCGAAAGGTCCACATGGTAGATAAAATCAAGCAGGTGGTGGGAGGACTCCCCGGAGTATCCTCTGTTGATGTCGAAATAACGGCCATGAGCGCTGACGAACGTAACCGCCTGTTTCCCAAACACCCTTTAGTGGGAATCGAAAAAGTCGGCCATACCCTGGCTGTTGCCAGCGGCAAAGGAGGAGTGGGAAAGACGACTATAGCAGTAAATGTGGCTCTGGCACTGGTAAAACAGGGGAAAAAGGTCGGACTGCTGGATGCGGATGTCTATGGCCCCAGTGTACCGCTCATGCTCGGTTTGTCCGGCCAAAACCCGGAAATGGAGCACGGTATGCTCATTCCCGTGGAAAAATTCGGGCTCAAGATCATGTCGTTCGGAATGCTGCTAAGGGAAAACCAGGCGGCTATCTGGCGGGGTCCGCTTGTTTCAAGGGCCATAACACAACTTCTTGGCGAGGTCATGTGGGGCGAACTCGATTACCTTATCATTGACCTTCCTCCCGGAACCGGAGATCCTTCTATCACCATTGCACAAGCGATACCAAAAATGCAGGTTCTGATGGTAACCACTCCTCAGGAAGTGGCCCTTGCCGACGTGAGGCGGGCTATTGAACTTTTTTCAAAACAAAAGAGGCAGGTGCTCGGCTTTATAGAGAACATGTCCTATTTCCAATGCGCTCACTCTGCAAAACACATCGATATTTTCGGACACGGGGGAGGAAAAAAGCTCAGCCAAGAAACAGGTCTTCCGTTGCTGGGCGCCATTCCCATTGATCTGGAAATCGGTCAGGGCGGAGACAGAGGAGTACCTCTGATGATCTCTTCCCCGACTTCCGACACTGCGCGCATCTTTGAGGATATTGCCATGAAAGTAGGCAAACAACAGTAAAAAGAAAATCTTTGTAACAAACTCAGTGTTTGCAGCCGCAATCCGGGCCATGCGTGTGGTGCTGGAGGTAACGCTCCTCAAGCATCTTTTTCAGCTCCAACGGCGCATGCTCCATGCAGTAAACCAGCGCCGCATCCTGCTCGGCGCTCCCATTTTCAGAGGTCAGGCACACTTGCAGGGCCTGTTCAAATGACTCGAATTTCATAATTTTCCTTTCAAAATGATTGAATAAAAAAAATGAGGCCTACTATGGCAAAAAGGAACCCCATCACGGGGCAGCAAAAACCACCGGATCGGATAAATGATTTTTAAAGAATGAAAATTTACATTTTTTGCGAGTGGCAATGGAAACATCCGCCTGTATTGTCGGAATCAGCTATCATATCTGCATAATCCCAGCGCAGGGCATCTGGATAAGGTCCAGCATGGGCATAATGGCACGAAAGGCACATTACCTTATCTGTCCCAGGCACGACCTCGCTGGAAGGTCCCGGCATTGCGGCCAGCGTCTGCCATGGTCTGGCTACAGGAACCAGCGGGTCATAGGTGGTATAATTGGCATATTCTCCGGAATCCGGGATAACGTACGCTACCGGATGGCGCAACCAAGGTTCTCCATAGCCCCCATTTGGGGGGCCGCCGCTACGGTCAGGCCATGAATGAAAGTCCTGGTGACATCCGGAGCAGAAGTCGCTGATCCCTTGTGGCCGACCTGCATAAGCTAAAGGCGCAGATGCCTTTGGGGCGTCCTGATATTCATTATGCGATGTCGAACTCCGGTTCTGGAGCGCACTCCACGGCGCTTCAATACCTGCAACATTCGGAGGAGTATGGGGTGGGATATCCCAATATACTTGTCCTGCTTTTGACAGAAAACGAAAGCCTCTTGTGCCGTCATCCTGCATGCCTACAAGCCTGTAATCACCCCCCAGGTCCTGCCCCCCCTTACTATGATGCGCGCCACGGGTGTCATGACAGCCGATACAGCCCTGTCCCAGAATAGGATTAAAAAATGGTTCCGGCCCAGCCCCCCAACGTATGGAAGCGAGACTCGCGTGACATCCCTCAAAACCACAGGTGGCGCCTAACGGGCCTGGCGCATGGTCCAAGGTGTTGTCAGGAGTAATCACATTATGACCACAGGCATCGCCGCCGTCATGCTCAACCCAATAAAAATTCCCTCCACCCAGAGGTTTATCAGGGGATATATGATTTAGAACGATTGGAACCTCTGTGACGCCGATGGACACAACGGTGGCAGCCCCTTCACTGCTGTGACATCCCACACAGTCATTCTTAAGCAATGTGGGCAGGGGGCCGTCAGCAACAACCAATGTTGCCTGCTGACTGTTATGCATTGTATGGCAGTTTGCACACTCCCCTTTTACTTCAGCCTTGCAAGGCAAGTTCATGCCAAGGCTGATAATGAGGATGGCCCCAAATAAGAAGCTTTTTATCGTAACCACTTGCCCTCCTTAATAGGGGCCAGGTAAAAATATTTTTCCTGTTTTATTAATAATCGCGTAAAATATTTTTTCAATGGCGTTATTTCTCGCTTGGGTCGAAATGACACCTGAACGTATTCTGCCTTTTTACGACAATATTTATATAAAGTTACCATTTTTTTCTGCTTTTTCAATCAGCTCCCTGAACCTAGACTTTTATTGTCGTGTTTTCAGGAAGTTACAAGATCTAAACACTGCGATAATTTTGATTCAAGGCCTGACAGCATCAACCATCCAATATCTCCCGAAGCCGGCGTCATTGCGTTAGCGGTCTGTTCAAAATCCAGGTGGGAAATATAGGAGAGGTAAACCAAGACACCTATGGCGCTCAAAAATATTACGCTGCCAATCAGCAAATTTCGTGAGAATATTTGTTTTTTCATGAGACTTGATGATCTCGTATGAGGTAGTGCCTGGACAGAGGGGCCGTAGGTCAGCAAAAACAACGAAAAATCAATCCATTATCCTGGTCCCTGGCCCCCAAAAGGGCCATTTGACGAAAGCTGTTAGCCTTCAACCTTCAGCCTTCAGTTTTCAACCTCAACACCTAAGCTGTTAAACTCTTTTCAGCCACCTCATAGACATCTCTGGAGAGCTTGGCCTGCCCCATGATCCTTTCGAGTTGTTCCTTCATCATTCTTTGCCGTTCCGTGTCATATCTGCGCCATCTGCTCAGGTTACCCAGCAGACGGGCCGCAATTTGCGGATTTAACCGGTCAAGTTGCAAAACCCTGTCAGCCAGAAAAATGTATCCCTCCCCTCTCTTGTCGTGATAACAGACCGGATTTGCCCCACAGAACGCCCCTACAAGGGAACGGACCTTGTTTGGATTTTTGATTGAAAAGGCGGGATGATTCATGAGCCTCTTTACCCGATCCATTGTGTCCGGCTGAGGGGCTGTGGCCTGAATCGCAAACCACTTGTCCAGGACAAGCGTGTCAGCCTTCCATTTTTCATAAAATGAAGCCAGTGCCTCCTCCTTTTCAGTACAGTCCGGACCGTGCACAAGAGACCGTAACGCATTAAGTACATCGGTCATATTGTCGGCTTTCTGAAACTGCTTAACGCACATTTCCCGCACAGACCCGTCATCAAGGAGCATCAGGTATGAGAGACAGAGATTTTTCAGACGCCTCCGGCCGGCCTTGCCGGGATCATAAGTATAAGGCTCAAGACTTTCATTTGCATGATAGACGGACAAAAAAAGATCCCGCAGCTCAGAGGCCATGGTGCGCCGGATAAACCGCCGGACTTTGTGAATGGCATCCACATCGATCATGTCCATAAGTTCAGCCAGGTATTCCTCCGTGGGAAGAGTCAGAAGCAGTGTTGTGAATTTATGATCATCCAGGCTCTCGTCTTTAAGGATTTGCCTGAACACATCCACAAACGGTTTTGCCGGCACAAGCTCCCTGCCATGTCTGAAATCGTCAATCAGGCTCATGGTTATCCGGATGGCCAGCCGCTGCCCCGCCTCCCAACGGTTGAACGGGTCACTCTCATTGGCAAGCAGAAAGCGCAGATCATCATCCGTGTATTTAAAATCGAGCTTTACTGGGGCGGAAAAACCACGCAGCAATGATGGGACAGGTTCAGACGAAAGATTCACGAAATTGAATGTCTGCTCTCTCTTTGTAAAATCAAGAATGCGTGTGGTTTCCGGAAAAGGCTCGGCTTCACCTTCAAGCTGCAGGGGCAGGTCGTTTCCATCCTTTCCGATAAGCCCGACTGCCATTGGAATGTGAAGGGGCTCCTTTTCCGGCTGACCCGGGGTGGGTCCGGTCTTCTGTTTCAGGGTAAGTGAACAGATCCCTGAATCCGGATCATATGCAGCGGACACAGCCACTTCAGGAGTCCCGGCCTGGCTGTACCAAAGCCGGAATTGGCCAAAATCCACACCTTCCCCTGTTTCTGAATCAGCGTCCTCCATTGCCTGGACAAAATCATCTGTTGTAACCGCCTGTCCGTCATGGCGTTTAAAATAGAGGTCCATCCCCTTTCGAAATCGGTCCCGGCCTAAAATGGTGTGGATCATGCGCACCACTTCCCCGCCCTTTTCATACACGGTCATTGTGTAAAAATTGTTGATTTCGATATATGAATCAGGCCTGACCGGATGAGCCATGGGGCCGGAGTCCTCGGGAAACTGGCGGTCGCGCAGCATCCTCACGTCACCTATCCGCTTAACACCACGAGAGGAGATGTCTGCTGAAAACTCCTGGTCCCGGAACACGGTAAGTCCCTCCTTGAGGCTCAGCTGGAACCAGTCCCTGCACGTCACCCGGTTCCCGGTCCAGTTGTGGAAATACTCATGCGCAATGACCGATTCAATCCATTCGTAATCATCATCCGTGGCTGTATCCGAACTCGCCAGCACATACTTGGAATTAAAGACATTCAGCCCCTTGTTTTCCATTGCGCCCATGTTGAAATCATCCACTGCCACAATCATATACTGATCAAGATCGTATTCAAGGCCGAACACCTTTTCATCCCAGCGCATGGCCTTTTTCAGCGAAGCCATGGCATGGCCGCATTTGTCCCGGTTGTGGTGCTGAACGTAAATCCGTAAAGAGACGGTGCGGCCGGAACAGGTAACGAATTCATCCTCAATACAGGCCAGATCGCCGGCAACAAGGGCAAAAAGATAGCACGGCTTTGGAAAAGGGTCTTCCCATTTGGCAAAATGGCGGTTATCAGGCAGTTCTCCGCTTTCAACCGGATTCCCGTTTGCAAGAAGCACCGGACATTTGTCCCTGTCCGCAACAATAGTGGTTGTATAGCGGGCCATCACGTCAGGGCGATCTGCGAAATAGGTAATCTTTCGAAATCCCTGTGCCTCACACTGGGTGCAGAAATTGCCGCTTGAGCAATACAGCCCTTCAAGAGATGTATTCTCGTGGGGCCTTAACCGTGTCACGACCTCAAGTGAAAATGAAGAAGGCACCTTTTCGATCGTAAGGGTTTCCGCATCTCTCTTATATTCGTTTTCACCCAAGGCCCGGCCGTCAATTGCCAGGGAAATAAGTTCAAACTCTCTTCCGTTAAGCACCAGGGGAGGAGATGACTGACCCGAATCAAAGAGAGAACATTCAAGTCGCGATCTGACCACAGCGCCATCGTCAGCCAGATCAAAATGAAGATCCACGGCCGCGATCCGGTAGACCGGCGGTTTGTAATCCTTAAGATATATAGTTTCCGGTTTTTTTTGTGTCATGATTTTTTTTAATACCTCAGCTGTAACTATTCAGCCCTCCCGAATCTCCTCCACCACGGGAACATGAATCTTCTGATCAGGCATCAACCCATTGAAATCAAGCGCGGGATTATATTTTTTCACGAGCCAGAAGGGCATGTCGAATTCCGACTTGCAGAGTGTCCAGATGTTGTCCCCCTTTCTGATCTCGTATGTCCGCACCCCCTGGACCCGGTACGCGGCAAAAAAATCTTCCTCAACCTCCTTATGATATTCGTACCGTTTTTCCTCAAACTCCTCAATGCCTGTCTTAGAGAACGGGACCTTCAGAGACTGGTTAATTCTGATCCCCTTTCCAAACCTGATACCGTTCAATCGTCTGATCTCTTGAGTGGGTACACCGAGCCATTCCGCATAATGGCCGAGCGTCTCTCCCACCTCCACCCGGATGATGCCCAAGGTTTTCCCTTTACGCTTTATCAGTTTCTCAACCTGAAGGTGGCCTGACACGACAGCAGGGTTCACCACGATTTCCGACATGACCGGTATTTCCACGGCCACGGCTGTCCGAATAATTTCCTCTTGTCCGATTCCGGCCGGTTCAGGCTCAGGCAATTCCGGCACAACCGGTTTCAAAGCGTCCGGCTCGCGGGCAGGTTGTTTCAAAGAAGTTGACGCGATTGCCGGCTTTTCAGACGCCGCAATCGTGCCGGCAGACTGCTCCTGAGCAACAGCGGGTGGGACGGGCGGTTCAGAGGGGGACTGTTTTGAAACAGACAATTTCGAAGTTGTTACTGGAAGTTGAGCAGACCTGCCTTCCTGCTTCGCCTTTGCAACACGGCTCATTGTTGCCTCCACGGGAATCGCGGCTTTTTGCTTAACCGGAGGAGCCTTTTTCCGAACCTTTGCAACACGGGTGATTTCTTCACCAGGCGTTGGTATCCTTAAATTCTGTCCAACGTAAATAGTTGCCCGCCTGCCCAACTGGTTGGCAAGAATCAGGTCGGAAAGCTTTACGCCGTGCCGCCTGGCGATATTGCCTGCCGTATCACCTTTGCATACCCTGTAGAAGCGGCTCCGTTTCTGTCTGTCCAGGAAAAAATCGTCCGTCATGCGTGAAGCAAGCTGCTCTGTCTTTTGGCCCCGCCCATTGGGGAGTCGCAACCGGTACCCTTTGGGCACGTACTTCTGCCCTTTATAAACCGGCTTTCGAAGGGCTGGGTTGAGTTTCCGTACTGTGGTCAAATCAACCCCAAAGTAATCTGCCAGTTCATGAACCGGCGCATAACCGGGCAATTCCACTTCCACGGTCCGCTTAGGCCTATCCAGTTTAATATTGCCGAAATAGGATCGATAATTTTGGGCCACTTTTCTTGCAGCCAA
>DAOVYS010000037.1 GCA_030635485.1 Pseudomonadota bacterium
GCCAGGCATTTAGCATTGACATCCTATGTTGCCGTCACGTGGTCTATCTACGACCGTTTGACCAATGTTTGTGGGAGACTTGCAGGAATATCCAAATTGGCCGAGAACGATGGGCAGAATCCAAACATCGAGGTTTTCATAGTTAAAAACAAAGAGGCTACCATTGGCTTCGGCATCCCCCATCACATTCAACAGGCTTATGCATGGCCGCTTAAAGTGAGCTATAAGGTGCGGAACTGGTTGGTCCATGAAGGCTATGACACAGGTGGCACACCTTTGTTCGTCGGAAATCGAATCTCGGATGGCTTCAAATTGCACCCTGGTGCCATTACTTCCCTTCAAAAAAGTTGTAAATATTCCGAGGATAACGGGAAGATTGGTTTCTGCTGTCTTCAGACTGCGGAGGAGTGTTGGCCAAGCAGGGATCTGTTGACCATTTTAGACAAGTACCACGCCGAGATCGACACGATGTTTACTGGTCTGCTCCTGTGGAGCGTTGACTCCTTTGTAGGTCAAATTGCTGCCTTTGCGGAACGCGACAATGCAATATTGATGTCAGCTGCAGCCGGAAGCACGCTATAGAGGATTAACCCAGAATAAAAAAGGAAAACGATCCGGAGAATGACAGGACAAACCTGGATGTGCTAAAAGGATTAATGGAGTAGAAAAAGGGTACGGGTTGAGGGTTTCAGGTTGCAGGTTATGCATCTGACCCCGGAAGGGAAGTTATACATAACCTGTAACCCGCAACCCACAACCCGCAACACCTAAACACGAGGCCTTACCATGACAGATTTACCCGCCGCCGATTTTGTCCATCTTCACGTCCACACGCAGTACAGCCTGCTGGACGGTGCCATCCGCCTGGACGACCTTATGAATAAATGTAAGGAATACGGCATGGATTCGGTTGCCATCACGGACCATGGGGCCATGTTCGGCGCGCTGGAATTCTACGTTAAGGCACAAAAGGCGGGGATCAAACCCATTATCGGCTGCGAATTTTACATCGCCCCGAAAAGCCGCTTCAAAAAAGGAGCCCGAAGCGCCGGAGAGGCTGCATTTCATCTGGTTCTCCTTGCCATGGACCGGACCGGCTACTCAAATCTCATGAAACTGGCCACAATTGCCCAGCTGGAAGGATTTTATTATAAACCCCGCATTGACAAAGAAGTGCTTGAGGCACATACGGAAGGTCTTATTGCACTCACGGCCTGTCTGCATGGAGAGATCCCGCATCTCATAGTCAGAAACGACATGAAAGGCGCAAAAAGAGAGGCCGAATATTTCCATTCCCTGTTTAAAGACCGCCTTTATCTTGAGATGCAGGAAAACGGGATCCCTGAACAGACCATTGTCAACAATGGGCTGAAAGAACTTTCCAGGGAGCTCGGTATCCCGCTTGTGGCCACCAATGACTGCCACTATCTGAACCGGGATGAAGCCCATGCCCATGAATTACTCCTATGTGTTCAGACAGGGAAAACGATCAATGATCCGGGGCGGTTCCGCTTTTCCACGGACCAGCTCTATTTCAAATCCCCTGACGAGATGAAGGAATCATTTGGACATTCGCCCGAGGCAATCCGCGCAACCGTGGAAATTGCCGCCAGGTGTAACCTTGAGCTGAAGTTCGGCAAGAACCATTTCCCGCTCTTTCCAGTAGCAAAAAATGAGACCCTTGAATCAATGTTCGACACCGCAGCCCGAACAGGCCTTGAGGAACGGCTTCAAGAGATACGCGAAAAAGATGAACTCGACTCGGACAAAGAAAAGACGTACCGGTCCCGGCTTGAGATGGAACTTAAAATCATCAAGACAAAGGGCTTTGCAGGCTACTTCCTGATTGTGGCTGATTTCATAAACTGGGCCAAGGGTCACGGCATCCCGGTCGGTCCGGGCCGCGGCTCCGGCGCAGGGAGCCTTGCGGCATACTGCACCAAAATCACTGACATTGACCCGATCCCGTACGGGCTGATATTTGAACGTTTCTTAAACGAAGAAAGGGTGTCAATGCCTGATTTTGACATTGACTTCTGCCAGGAGCGGCGCAGTGAGGTATTAGGTTACGTACAGGATAAGTACGGCGGCGCGGAGCATGTCGCCCAGATCGTCACCTATGGTTCCATGAAGGCCCGTGGAGTATTGAGGGATGTGGGAAGGGCACTTGCCATACCGTTCGGGGACGTGGACCGGATCGCAAAACTGGTTCCGGATCAACTCAAGATTACCTTAAAAGAGGCGCTGCAACAGGAACCGCGTCTAAAGGAGGCGGCAAAACGTGATCCCCAGATTGATGAACTGCTGACAATCGCCCAAGTCCTCGAAGGACTGCCCCGCCACACCTCGACCCATGCGGCAGGTGTGGTTATCTCGCCCGAACCCATGGTTGAATATCTGCCCATGTGCAAGGGGCCCAAGGGTGAGGTGCTCACACAGTATGACATGAAGTTCACGGAGATGACCGGGCTCATCAAGTTCGACTTCCTGGGACTAAAAACCCTGACCGTTATTGACAAGACCGTGAAACTGGTGGAGGAGGAGACAAAGACCGGGTTTGATATCGGCAAAATCCCAATGGATGACACAAAGACGTTTGACCTGCTCTGCAAGGGCGACGCTCTGGGAGTGTTCCAGCTTGAAAGTTCAGGAATGCGTTCACTTTTGACCAGTATGAAACCCGAACTGTTCACGGATCTGATTGCCCTTGTGGCCCTCTATCGGCCGGGCCCCCTGGAAAGCGGAATGATCGACGATTTTGTAAACACCAAACACGGCACAAAAAAGGCATCCTACACCCTTCCCCAGCTCAAACCGATCCTTGAAGAGACCTACGGGGTAATTGTGTACCAGGAACAGGTCATGAAGATAGCCAACGTTCTGGCCAGTTATTCACTCGGCGATGCCGATATCCTGCGTCGCGCCATGGGCAAAAAAATCCCGGAGGTCATGGAAAAAGAAAGGGAAAAATTCATGACCGGCGCCAAATCAAACAATATCCCGCCGGACAAGGCTGAAAAGATCTTTGACCTGATGGCTAAATTTGCAGGATATGGTTTCAACAAATCGCACAGCGCCGCATATGCCATGATATCCTACCAGACCGCCTATCTCAAGGCACATTACCCTGCCCAGTTCATGGCGGCTCTCCTCTCATGCGATATGAACAACACTGACAAGGTGGTCTTATACATCAACGAATGCAAGGATCATGACATAGATGTGCTGCCGCCGGATATCAATGAAAGCGACCACGATTTCACGGTCATAAACAACAGGATCCGTTTCGGGTTATCCGCTGTAAAAAACGTGGGTGATGCCGCGCTTGATTCCGTAATGGAAGAGAAAAAAAAGGAGGGACCCTTTACATCACTTGAAGATTTCTGCGTCAGAGTGGACTCAAGACGTGTAAACAAACGGGTGATAGAGAGCCTGATCAAGGCTGGGGCCTTTGATTCGATAAAAGTCAGGCGTTCCCAGCTCTTTGCGATCCTGGACAAGGCCATGAAACAGGCCCATGCAGCCCAGAAGGACAGGCAGAGCGGCCAGATATCGCTCTTCTCCATAATCCCGGAGACGGATGCAGTAAAGGCGGCCACTATCGACCTGCCCGACATCCCGGAATGGAGTGACAAAGAAAAGCTTGAATTTGAAAAGGAGACCGTCGGCTTTTATATTACCGGCCATCCGCTTGATAATTACCGGGATGAAATAAAGGCCGTGGCCGACGTCACTACCGCTGAACTGGCAGGCTGCGGAGAGGGCCGCCCTGTCCGGATCGGAGGACTCGTAAGAACCTTGAAGGAGCACAAAAGCAAACGGGGCGAACGTATGGGGTTTGTAACGCTTGAAGACATGTCAGGAGCAGTGGAGGTGGTGGTCTTCCCGGAAACATTCGCCCAGTGCTCGGAACTGCTCTTAGATGACACCACTCCCATCATTATCCAAGGCATGGTTAAAAAGGATGAACGGGGCGCCAAGATTATTGCCGATTCAGTAGATTCACTCGAAAGAGCAACGGAAAAATACATTTCCGACACCAGGATCATGCTCTTGTCGGAAAAGGTGAGCCGGGCAAAAATCGAGGAGTTAAGAAAGCTTGTGAGCCGGCACTACGGACCATGCCCGATCTCGCTCACACTCCATTTTGCAAACAGAGGCGAAGTGGACATAGAGGTCCCGAAAGAGATAACCGTCAGGCCGGGCAGGAAGCTGTCCCGGGATGTAAGCGCTCTTTTAGGATATACAGCTATCCATTACATAAAATCACCCGCGGAACTCAAACCACGCCGGGGGAAAAACAGCCGCAAGGCCGGATAAGGGAATAAATGTTTGTTTGGCAGCCTTGGTCACCCACCCATCACCGTAACCGATCACACGGCAAGACACAACCGGACAACGGCTTACCCCTTAACCTCTTAACCTGTAAGCGGTTACAGGTGCTGCAGCTGTGCGTGATCAGTGCAACCGGTTATAGCCTAACCTATACCGGTTGCACTGAGCGCGTGCAGATGCGGTGCCTGTGATCGCTTACTCATCACCTGGGCCTGAGCGTCGGCTGATCATCCAGTATAAACTTCAGCCAGTCAAAACCGAATTTCAACAGGGCTTCATCGTCCTTTTCAATCTTCCTGACCCTGGACTTTTCGAGCCTGAACCGGCCGAGCAGCTGATGGTCATCCACATATTGGCGGAAACGGTCTACATTATAGCAGACCATAAAGGCCATAAGCTGTTTAGGACCCGCCGCCCCCTCCCCTTTCCAGGGATTCTTTGAAAAGAGCGTATCCATCTCGGTCCAGAGATCCGCCATTACATTGTGATACAAAAGCTGTTGATCCCTGATCCAATCCTTGACCGTCCATTCGGTCTGTTCCAGATGTCCGAGGCAGTAATCATGTATTTTGAGAAAATAAAACTCGTCAGGCCTGCCCCGCGACGGCGTCCTGTCCACGGCCCGTTCCAACGGATACATCCGGCAGGCTGCGGGACGGTCTTCGTACACGGTGCAACCCTCTTGACTGAGAAAAGGGCATGACTTCTCATCATTATCAGCCATGCGCATCATCAGTGTTGGAAAATATGGATTTGAGCCCTGGACTACGCCTGCATATTCATTCAAAAAATCCTCGGAGCTTATCTTCAACCGATTCTTCAACCGGATGATGTCGTAAGGGTATAATATCATGTCCACCTTGCGGCAGCACAACATGTAGCAGGCAACCCCTGGGTGACATCCGAACCTGAACTTTGATTTTCCCAGCGGCGCCATCCCGTCCGGAAAGCTCTTTTCCTCTTTCTGGCCAGTCATCTCTCTTTTCCTCGCTGTTCTTTCACCTGCAGGCGTCACACTTCTTAAAGCCGATATTTTTAAAAAAGAGGGAACTTTTGCAACGACATCAAGGTTGTTTATCTGAAAACATTCTCTTATAATCAATGGATATAAACTTGTCAATCAGCCGCTTTTCCGTCCAACACCTGACACCTTGGTTCAAAAATTATGGACAACCAACCCTTTGTTCCCGGCTACCTCAAACTCCACGAATCCGGCAAACTTGAGAAACGGATCAAATCGGCGTATGCGCTGCTTTCAAATTGCGAACTCTGCCCGAGAAGATGCAAGACTGATCGATTAAATGATAAAAGGGGAATCTGCAAAACAGGTCTTAAGGCGGTCGTTTCAAGCTATACTCCGCACTTTGGCGAGGAGAGCCCGCTGGTCGGCCGGAACGGCTCGGGAACAATCTTTATCACGCACTGCAATCTTCTCTGTCTCTTCTGTCAGAATTACGATATCAGCCATCAGGGAGAGGGGATCGAAGTGACTGACGAACAGCTCGCTGCAATGATGATAGACCTCCAGAAACAGGGCTGCCATAACATAAATTTCGTAACCCCGACCCACGTTGTGCCCCAGATTCTGGCTGCCCTGCCCCATGCCGTGAAAAACGGGCTTTCGGTCCCCATTGTTTACAACAGCAGTGGTTACGATTCCGTGGACACATTGAGGTTGCTGGACGGTGTTGTTGACATCTATATGCCTGATTTTAAATTCTGGGATCCTGAAAAGGCATCATGCTTTGCCGAGGCGCCTGATTACCCGGAACGAGCCAGGGAAGCGCTTGTTGAAATGCACCGCCAGGTGGGAGATCTTGTCCTGGACGAGAGGCAAATTGCCCGACATGGACTTTTAGTCCGCCACCTTGTGATGCCCGGGGGGCTTACAGAGACAAAGGAGATCATGAGATTTCTGGCCCGCGAGATCTCTTTAAAAACATATGTGAACGTGATGGCCCAGTACCGTCCGTGCGGCCGGGCTTCCCAATATCCGCCAATCGACCGGCCACTCTCCCCTGAAGAATTCAAGAAGGCCCGGCAACTTGCCAAAGAGGCCGGACTAACCCGGCTGGACGAAAAGGACTGGGCCGGGCTTTTCCGATTACTTGGGATTACGTGATGGAAAACGAAGGGGACTGAACAAGAAATGTGACATTTCTAGACAGACACCAGCTAACACGTAAGATGAAATCCGGCTGCCACATCCTTGCCTTGTTCCACCAGACGATTAAAAGTCCGTACCGCCTTTGACGTTGGTTGTTCGATCAGCTCTATTCCGTTGGCCTTTAAAGACTTTCGCAGGGCAGACTCTGATTTCATAAGTCCAGGGCTGCCTTTTCCCAAAACAAGGGTGTCAGGCTTTGCCGCAAGGATATCAATAACATCATCAACCGAGACACTGTGCCCGCTCTTCCGCCACCACCCGGAAGAGACGCTGCCTTTAACGATCTTCAGATCACTTGTGTAGACCTGACCGTCAATCACCATTTTTCCGAACGAGTAGTTGTCAATCATTTGAGTGGATTAAGGTTGAAGGTTGAAGGTGTCACTGCTCACCGTTCCTGTTCAAGGGCTTTTGCCAGAAGATCGAATTTTTCCTGTAGTTCAGGGAATAAGGATTCAGCCTTTTTCAGGTCAGCCTCCTTGCCTGCCATCTCTATCCGGCCGGCAATGTCGCGCAGGGGCGCTGAACTGAAATTGGCGGCCACTCCCTTGATTGTATGGGCTCGAAGATGAACCTCCGGAGCATCGCCATTATCCAGGGCATCCCTCAAGGCAACGAGATAGCCGGTTGCGTGTTCAAAAAAACCGCTTACCAGTCTTTTCAGGATTCCCTCGTTGTTCATAATACGCCGCAACATATCAGCCCTGTTGAAGATCACCTCATCCGCGGGTATTTCATCCAAAGGAGCATCCAGCAGGATATCCTTGTCGTCGTCAATGATCGGAATCCTGCGATTCGAATTTTCAATCTTGATTTTCACAATTCATCCACATCATCCACCCCGACGGCCTGAATTATCTTTGTAATCAGGTCCTCGCCTGAAAAGGGCTTGGTAATATATTGTTTTGCTCCGCTCCGAATGGCGTCGATCACCTTCTCCTTCTGAGACACGGCTGTGAGCATGATGACCGGAATAGAACTGTATCTTGAGAAGGAAGGAAAATCTATTCAAATTTCACTTGTGGGCATTATTTGTTCCAAAATAATCTAATAAAAACATCCGCACTTCGACATTCATAATTCCCTGTTCGACATTCGACATTCAAATCAGTATTGTTCAATGGCTAAACTGCATTATCTCCATGGTGTCACTTTTTTGTATTGCACCCTGAGTTCAGCTGCTCCATTTGCGGACCAGATCCATGATCCTTGCGGCTATGCCATCAAGCGAAACGACCTCGTCCGCATCTCCCGCTTCGGCAACAGCGGCCGGCATTCCCCAGACAACGCTGCTCTCTTCATCCTGAACTATCGAGTATCCGCCCTTACGCCGGATCACGGCCACGCCTGATGCGCCGTCACTTCCCATGCCGGTCAGAATAACGGTCAGGATATTCGAACCGAAAACATTGGTTAAGGAACGGAAAAGAACGTCCACTGCGGGACGACAGCTGTTTACCGGTGGCGAATCATTCAGCCCCACTGTTCCATACCCGTTTCCCTTTCTGACAACCATATGATGTCCGCCAGGCGCAATATACATGACGCCTCTTTCAATATTCTGACCATCCTCAGCCTCCACCACTTTTATGGAGGATAATCTGTCAAGCCGTTCTGCAAGGGACGCAGTAAAACCAGGCGGCATATGCTGGACCGCGACAATAGGCACCGGAAGTTCACTCAATCGGGGAATCACCTGCTGCAGCGCACTGGGACCACCTGTAGAAACACCGATGGCTATAATATCAACCTTTTCGGACCTGGCAACCCGCTGCGGTCTGACAGTCGCGGAAGGCTTCTGCGTCGGCTTCTGTTTCAGCATCTTGGTCGCTGACAAAACCGAAACCTTTGACACCACGGTTTTGCGCGTCCCTGACGTAGCGATTCTGCGGGCAATACGCGAGTACTTTCTTGTCTTTGCAAGCCTTATAAGCGGGGTAAGGGCAGCCGTGAGCTGAGAAATACTCTCGTTAGGAGAGTCACACTCAGGCTTGAGTACGAAATCAAGCGCCCCTTTTTCAAGGGCTGTCATCGTGAGACCGGCATTTGTCCTGTCAGTGGAGCTGACCATAATTACTTCTATGTCAGGATAATCCAGCTTCAGACGGTCAAGGGTCTCAAGACCGTCCATCACGGGCATGGCAACGTCAAGAAGCACCATATCAGGCGCTGAAATCGCGATCTTTGAAAGCGCAATCTTGCCGTTAGACGCTACCCCGGCCAGCTCAACATCTTGAATACCCGTAACTATATTTGACAGAATCTGTCTATAAATAACCGTATCATCTACTACCAGTATTGAAAATTGATCGTTGCCCATTGTACGTACAATCCATTATTTTCTTTTTAGTACCCGTCCGGAAATGTAACATTTCTGGACAGAGGGATCAAGGATCGGGGGCCAGGGTGACAAATTGATTTTTTTGTTGTTTTTGCTGACCCCTGATCCCTGACCCCTAAACCCCAAAAGGACTATTGTATAGACAGACACTATTTAGTATCCTATCCCGGTGCTCACTCCCTTTCAGCGTCTACAGCGTTCGTCGCCCTCTCAAGGACTGCCCTGACATCCAGTAGGATCACAAGTTCGTCGCCCTGTTTGATGACCCCCTTGATAAGATCCTCTTCCACCGCCTCCAGGTTTGGGGGCGGAGGCAGAACCTCCCCCTCCTCACCTCAATCACGTTATCCATACTGTCTATCATGAAGCCCATCATGGTCTCATTCCTCCACGGTCTTCACTTTAAAAAGCGATAGAAATCGAAAAAACTTGGCCACCTTCATGAACTTCTCGCCCGCATTAATGACCTCAAACTCCTTGGATTCGGCATCCGCCTGCCGGTACAGGCCTATGATGAGATTAACGCCAAGCGAATCGACAACTTCGATTTCGGCTGCGTCAAGAATGACCTTGGAGACATCTGGATTCTCCTTGAAATGCGCCAGGATGGAGTCTCTCAACTTCTCAATGCCGCTTGCAACCAGATCTGTTTCCGGAGTCAGGACAAGAGCGCCGTCCTTCTTTTCAGCCTTCATGATTATCTCCTGTGAAATTCTTAGATGACATTCATTCTTCGTCTAAACACCAGTTCAACCGTTCCGCCGTCCACTTCAATGAAATCCGCCACTTCAACCATGAGCGGCAGGCCGCGTTTCCCTACCTGCAAGCCGTCATGTGATTCCATCTCCTTTTTTTTGCCGTCAAAATCAAACCCAGGCCCCTCATCCGATACCTCGATCCTAAACTCATCCGGTTTGATAAAGAGCGAAAGGTCGATATAGGCGTCGGGATTCCGCCTGTTGCCGTGTTCCACCGCGTTCAACAGTGTCTCACGCAGCGCAAGGAGCAAAAAATCGACATCGTGTCCATAGGGTATTGTGTCCGGATTCAAGAGTCCGGAGGCCCACTTACAGGCTTCATCCACACCTTTGTAGCCTGTGAGAAAAGAAAAATCTTCCCCTTGAGTCAGGGTCTCGAACTGTTCCTGCACATGAAGAGACAGAACGATCATATCGTCCTTCTGCCCATGCCTTTTTAAAATCCTATCAAGTACCTTCCGACTGAACCCTTTTGCATCTTTTTGTGAAAATATTTCCGTGTCACCGGCCAGAGCCTCTTCCACCCATTCCGGTTCAATTCCGTCGGAAAAAAAGAGGAGGTATGATTCCTCACTGAAATTTATCTCCTCGTAAACAAAGAGGTTTTCTTCCTTAAGAAGACCAAGCACCATTCCACCGCCGTCAAGTCTCCGAATCCCGGCCGTACCGTCCAAAGCTCTGGTCAGCAGAAGACCGCCTGGATTTCCTGCCGTGGCAATCTTCATACAGGCCCTTTTTTTATCAAAAAGGATAACGGTTGCACAAATGTGCGTGGTATTATTTCCTGCCTTGATCAACTCGGCATTGATGGTCTTTAAGAGTTGGTTTGGATTTTGAGAATAATCCCAGGTCGATGTGAGCATACCTAAAAATATTGCACTTATGTATGAACTCAGGACATCATGTCCGGCAACATCGGCCAGCACAAATCCGCACCGCCCCGCCCTGTTGAATCTGCGGCACTGGGCCATATCTCCTCCGGCCGCGTGCAATTCGGAATAGGCAATATCGCAAAAACTGCACGATTCGGATTTAGAACAGCCGAAGCTGATCAACTGTTTCTGGGCGCGGCGCACCTGCATGGCCGTGGAGGCATCCCGGGCCCGGGACCCCCATGCAAGGGACTGGGAAATCCCGGATTCGATAAGAGTAGCGGCTGAACTCTCGAATCCGCTCTGGGGGATAATGCCGTCAACCCCCTGCTGCATTGCCGCCTGAAAAGTTCCGGCATCGTATTGTTGAGTGTAGATGAATACCAAAACTTTTGCGAATTTCCGCTTGACCATTGCCAGAAGGCCCAGGCCGTCTATCCCCGGTGTAAAAATATTGCTCACAATAATGTCTACACGATATTCCGAATCCTGGAGGCACTCCCAGGCCTCGTTGCCGCTATGGACGTGTTGGACCCTAAAACCGATCTCCTTAAGCATACTCTCATAACGCTCTGACAACAATTCATCTTCTTCCACGAGAAGCAGGTAAAAATCCAAAAAATTTATACCGGGAAAGACAGCGGGCTTGCGAAATTCCTCCTTAGGCTCAGCAACAGGCGCGGGTTCTTTTTTATCAGATTTCTCATCCGGAACATACTTCTTGATAATCTTCAAGAGTTCGGACACGTCTATAGGTTTGGGCAGAAAACCATCACACCCTGATTCCAGGGCACGCTGGCGATCCTGCTTAAAGCTGATGGCCGAGACAGCCACAATGGGCGTCTTTATCCCCATCCCGCGTATTCTTTTCGTTGTCTCAAAGCCGTCCATCTCAGGCATGAGAAGATCCATAAAAATCAGCTCAAACTCGAACTTCTCCAATACGGCAAGGGCATCAGAACCATTTTCCGCTTCCTGAATCGGTATGCCCTGTTTTTTTACAAGTATCCGCATAAGATCCCGATTGAACGGGTTGTCGTCCACGCTCAGAATTCCGGGACGAGTCAAATTATCCATTAAATCAGACCTTGTTTGTTGGTTTGTTGGTTTGTTGATTGCCGAGAATTTCCTCTAGTATAAGAGAATACAAAAAATAACAATACCAAGTCAACCATGTATTTGTTTTCTGTAATAATTCACCAATGATACGGGTATAAAACTTCCCGTTTTTCATTGACATTTTTCCGTTAATCAATATTTATGGGATCAGCGTTCAGCTATCAGCTTGACGATAACCGCCTAAAAAGCTGATATAAATCCGACACCCAAAACCTCTAACCCATAATTCATGTATCTCCTGGTTTGTGCGACAAAATTAGAAATGCGACCATTCAAGGAACTGGTTGACAAAATGGCCGGCGCCGATTGCCTGATCACCGGTGTAGGCCTTGTTGAAACAACGCTTAATCTTTCCAGCCATCTCGGCCCCAATCCATCCGGAATCCATGGTGTAATAAACTTCGGCGCAGCAGGCGCTTATATGGACTCCGGAGCCGGGCTTCTGGACATCTGCATAGCCGACCAAGAGGTGCTTGGCGATCTTGGAATATGTTTTGGTGACCGGTTGGAACCCTTTGACGAAAGGGTACTGCCGGTCCGGACCCGATTCGATCTCAACACCCAATTAATTTCACGTGCCGCAAAAATTCTGTCCCAAAACGGTATACCGTTCAGACAAGGGACATTTATCTCGGTAAACAGCGTCAGCGGAACAACAAAAAGAGGAGAATATTTAAGGAACAGACACCATGCATTGTGCGAAAACATGGAAGGTGCGGCAGTTGCAAGGGTCTGCCTGGAATACCAGGTACCCTGTCTTGAAATACGATGCATCAGCAACATGGTCGAGGACAGGGATACAAGCAAATGGCAACTTATGGAGGCATGCCGTATATGCGCGGAAACGGTCGTTAAGGTGGTTGGCGGCCTGAATGCCTCTTAGGGTCCGCTCAGAAAAAGAAAGGCATTACATGCATATCATAATTCGTAATTGATAAAAATGGTTCCAACCGACAAAAAATTATCAATCGGCTTTTCGCCATGCCCAAATGACACATTCATCTTTCACGGACTGGTTCACGGACTTGTCTGCAAAAAGAAAATCAGTCTGGACCGAGAAGTGGTTGCAGATGTAGAGACCCTTAATAAATGGGCGATGTCCGCACGGCTTGACATTACAAAACTCTCCTTTCACGCTCTTGGACACGTGCTTGACGATTACGTCCTGCTTTCCGCCGGAAGCGCCCTTGGACGAAACTGCGGTCCTCTTCTGGTAACAGGACAAAAAAAAAGTGTGGACTCTCTTTCCGGAAAAATCGTTGCAATACCCGGACGCTTCACAACAGCGGCAATGTTGCTCAAGATGTTTGCACCGGAATGCAAAAATACCGTTGCCATGCGATTTGATGAAATAATGGATAGCATCGCCAAAGGAAAAGTAGATGCCGGTGTGATAATCCACGAGAGCAGATTCACATACCACCAGTACGGTTTGACATTGATCCGGGATCTCGGTGAATGGTGGGAAGATACAACCGGAAACCCGATCCCCCTAGGCGGAATTGCAGCCAGGCGCTCTTTAGGCAAGGATCTGATCGCAAAGATTGACCAATGCATCCATAAAAGCGTTCAACACGCCTTTTCCAACCCAGAGCAATGCATGAAATACATAAAATCTCATGCACGTGAAATGGACGACGCAGTCATCAATGACCATATTGGACTCTACGTGAACAATTATTCAAAAGACCTCGGGCTGGAAGGAATTAGAGCGATTCAGGAGTTCTTCCGTCTGGGAAGAGATGCGGGGATAATCCCGAGGTCGAACAATTCTCTTCAAATCAATAAACAGGGTTGACAAATTCGGTGGCTCTATTTATAGATAATTTTCTATATTGACTCCGGCTTGAGGATGTGTTTTCTTTTTTTGTAAAAATTCTCGCCCATCCAGCCGGATTTTTTTGTTTTCAGGTAAATGTTCGGCAGCACTCCATCTGTTCACGATCAGGCCTTCCAGCATACTTATGTATCGCTGAAAGACCTGATCGTGAACACCTGGACCACTGTCAAACATTTACAGACCGAGATTTTTTGTAATATTTCCACACAAACCGAATATTTACAAAGCTGGGGCATTTTATTTATTTGTTTCAGTACGTTGGGGGTAGGGACATTCCATTTGTGGGGTCACAACAGATTGGGGTCTTGAAATATAGGATTCCTCAATACAGGAAAAAAGCGATTTTTCAAGACCTTACCCTTATGTTGTGCATGTTTCAAGAAAAAACAAGCATTAAGAGTTTCTGTATATTTTTTGAGAAAAAATCGTTAAAAAAATTGATTTTATGATCTTTTTTTCGTAAAAGAAGGAGGGATTTGTGATTTTATCTCTTTTTGTCGCTCTAATTAGTATGACAAATCAAACAGACTTGAAACCTGAAACTCAAACCAGGGAAAGAACAAAATGCTTATTCAATTTACCATAGAGAATTTTCTATCTTTTAAAGAAGAAAATACGCTCAACATGTTGGCCACCACCGACAGTAAACATAAGCGCCATCTACTGCCCAACAAAAAAAAGAAACCCCTCCTGCGTACGGCAGTATTGTACGGGGCCAATGGTTCCGGCAAGTCGAATATGATCCGGGCCATGGCCTTTGCTCAGAATTTGATTGTTGAGGGTACCCGGCCCAGTCAGCGGATTGGCGTCACCCCGTTTAAGCTCGATAAATCCTGCCGGCAGGCGCCCAGTCGTTTTGAGTTTGTCATTAATTATCAAGATACCATTTATACTTATGGTTTTGTGGTGGACGAGAAAGGGGTCCGGGAAGAATGGCTTTTTGCTATCCATAATGTCAAGGAGGCGCCACTTTTTGAGCGGCTGACCACCAAGGACGGCAAAATCAAGGTAGAGATCGGCCCGACGCTGGCCAGGAAGAAAACTAAAAAATATCAGTTTGTCAAATTTATCGCGGAAGGGACCAGGCCAAACAGCCTCTTTCTTCATGAGCTGTATGAAAAAAATGTGTCAGAAATTATGCCGCTTATTGATTGGTTTCAAGCTGTGTTGACAATTGTCGGCCCGGAAACAAATTATCGGAATCTTATCTTCGATGCCCACATGAACGAACAGTTTCTTAAGTTTATGGGCGATTTTCTGAAATCGGCTGATACCGGTATCGATGGCATTGTAACAGAAAAAATTGAATTTGATCCTGAAAAACTTTTTCCAGGTCTCCCGGAATCATTGAAATCAAAACTCACGAATATCAGGAACAACGAAAGGGTCTTGCTCTCAGCTCCTGACGGAAGGCGTTTTGCCCTGATGCTGGAGCCGAATGGAGAGCTGACCCTGTTGAAGCTCAAGGCCAGACATCATCTTAAAAATACTGATGAGTATATTGATTTTGAAATTGAAAACGAATCAGACGGAACACGCCGTTTGATGGATCTTCTGCCAGCCCTGCTTCACTCAAA
>DAOVYS010000030.1 GCA_030635485.1 Pseudomonadota bacterium
ATGGTTAATTGGTTAGTTGGTTGATTGGTTAGTTGGTTGATTGGTTAGTTGGTTGATTGGTTAGATGGTTAATTGGTTAGTTGGTTGATTGGTTAGTTGGTTGATTGGTTAGTTGGTTAAGTGGTTGAGTGGTTGAGTTTAAAGCGTCGGGTTACGGCCTATCGGCCTAACCCGACCTACATAAGACGTTGTTTTTATAATGAGGGTCTGAGGCCGAATTTTTTCAATATTTCATTTTAGCATAAAATGCTAAAAGGTTATAATGTTCTGTCAATATTAATGTTTTTTGAAAAAAAGTCGAATTAAAGATTAAGAAAAGTGTCGTGAACCATTTAAGCGTGAATCCGACAACCTGCGGTAATTACACTAAAACCTATTTCTACAAGGTCCGTACTTTGCCAAAGTCCCTGTTTTTTCTTCTATTGATCTCCTTTCTGTTCTCCGGCTGCGCTGTTGTGCCGCAGCCGTACAGCCGGAATGATTTTGCAACTCAGGCCCGGCAGGGGAGGGCGTCTCTTTATGATAATCAGGAGCCTGTGACCGGCCGGGTGACCCTGTATGAGGCCATGGCAAGGGCTGTTAAATACAATCTCGACCACCGGGTCAAACAGATGGAAAAGGCCGTTGCCGTCGGCAACCTGGAAATGGCCCGATATGATCTTCTCCCTCAGTTGGTGACCTCGGCGGGATACTCCAGCCGCAATAATGATAACGGCTCGGTCAGCAAATCGCTTTTAAGCGGCATTCAGTCCCTTGAGTCCTCAACATCTCAGGAAAAAAGAACGTTCACCGCGGATATCATTTATGTCTGGAATGTTCTGGATTTTGGGGTCGGATACGTACAGGCGCTCCAGCAGGCGGATGAGGTGCTTATTTCGGAGGAGTGGCGGCGCAAGGCGGTTCAGAACATAGTGCAGGATGTACGTTATGCCTTCTGGCGGGCCGTTTGCGCTGAAATGCTTCTGCCCCGGATGGACCGGCTCCTTGGTCGGGTGGAGCAGGCCCTGGGACAGAGCCGGCAGATGGAAAAAACACGGATCCAGGAACCGGTCAAGACGCTGGTTTATCAACAAAAATTGCTGGAAACCGTTAAACAGCTCTGGTCCATGCGTAAAGAGCTGTCTCTGGCAAAGACAGAACTGGCATCATTGATGAATCTTGACCCGTCCACAAAATTTCAGCTTTCCTTGAAAGAGGGACGGTTTGACAACCTGGACCATTTGTTGTCAATAGAGGCTCTTGAGGGACAGGCCCTTGTTCGCAGACCGGAATTACGGGTGGAAGTCTATCAAAAACGGATCAGCAGTCTGGAGGTGCGCAAGGCTATGCTTACCATGCTGCCTGGTCTTGAGGTGAATCTGGCCGGCCATTACGATGACAATAAATATCTATTCAACAGCTCCTGGCTGCAGGCAGGTATGAATCTTTCCTGGAATTTGTTTGAACTGGTTTCCGGACCGGCGGCTATAAAAAACGCTGAAATGCAGGAGGACCTTGTTGAAAAACGGTATATGGCAACAGCAATGATGGTGCTTACGCAGGTAAATCTTGTCCATCAGCGTTATTCCCTGGCCTACAAGGAATACCGGATTGCCAAGGAGTTGGAGCGTGTTCATCAGAGGCAGATCCGCCATGCGGAGGCTGCCAGAAAAGCGCAGACCGGCAGTGAGCTGGAAGAGATCCGTAAGCTGGCATCAGCCCTGTCAGCCCGAATGCATTGCGGGCTTGCCTTTGCTGAACTGCAGGGTTCTCTGGGCCGAATTTTTCACTCATGCGGAATCGATCCACTGCTTGAGGTGACGGATTCCCATTCGATCAAAAATCTGACCCGGAGCATTACAGAGCATGAGCAGAATATGGTGGCATACTTAACTGTTGATACGCCTGCAAAACCTATACAACAGCCAAAAGATGAAGATAGTGACCTGTCGGTCTGGTTGCTGAAGAATGCACAATCTTATCAAAAACCGCAGGGTAAAAGGCGGAAGATAGACCTCCTGAAATCGAAAAGAGCTGTGAAAATTGAGAAAGGATTTTCCCAAAAAGAAAAGTCTAAAAAAATAGTTTTGGTCGAGGCGACAGAGAAGCCGATTCGTATTCAGCTGAAATCAGTGGGCAGGGATGTTGTCACCGGCCGGGCGCTGCGCTGACAGCGGTAGATATTCTTCTTTTTTACGAACATTTTGCCATGATATTATGGATGTGATATAATTTAGTGTTAGGGAATTGTAACTTTTTCCCGGGGAAATCATGAAACCGACCTGCCTGATCACCATCATAACTCTTTTTCTGTTTTCAGGACTTGGAAACGCGCAGGCCGAAGAGGCGGTTTTGTTCAAGGATGCGGGGGCTCTTCTTTATGAACAGGGCGAGTATGAAAAGGCCTATCAGCACTATTTTGAGCTTTTTAAAGAAGATCCCCAGGATATCAGGGTCAATTTTTTTCTAGGCCGGGCTGCCTTTGGTATGGGTAATTATGAGGCGGCGATCATGGCCTTTGAGCGGGTGTTGATTGTTGATCCCGGTGCAGTCGAGGTGAAAATCGAGCTGGGCAAGTCATATTACCGCCTCGGTTCGCATGAGACGGCAATCCAATATCTTGAGGAAGCGCTTGACAACACCATGCCGGATAATGTCCGGAAAAATGTGCAGGCGTTTTTACAGCAAATAAAAAGAGGCAATTAAGAATTACGAATTAGGAATTACGAATTATTTGAAGAAGAGAATTTCTTGTATAAAAAATTCCTAATTCCTAATTCGTAATTGTGGTATCTAATGGCTGCTCGGTCTTTTTGCATAACAGGTATTTCATTTCTGCTGCTTACAATTTTCAACATGACGAGCGTCTGTTTTGCCGTTGACAATCAAGAATCGGTCGGTTCTGTGGTTGCCGTACGCGGCAAGGTTGTGGCCATTAACGTCAATGGTGAAAGTCGTTCTCTTTCCATCAAATCTCCTCTCTATCTTGATGACACTGTAAACACGGGTAAACGTGGCCGTTTGCAGATTTTATTCAAGGACACTTCCATTGTCAGCCTCGGCTCTGACTCTATTGTCAAAATTTTAGAATATGCCTGGGATCCGGGCAAAGACAAGGCCGTTTTAACCACTGAGGTGAAAGAGGGATTTTTTCGGGTCATGGGAGGGCTTATCTCCAAAAAGGCCCCTGCTGAATTTAAGACCAAGACCCCAATGGCCACCATCGGCATCCGTGGGTCCATGTATGCGGGCAAGGTTTCAGCAAAGGGGCTTGATATTGTCTTTGAAGGCGGAAAGGGAATTGATCTGACCAATGCCACCGGCACGGTCGCTGTCACAAGACCCGGATTCGGCCTTCAGGTGCAGAGCTGGGATGCGGCAATTCCCAAACCTGCCAGGTTTACGGCTAAAAGCATCAGAAGTCTCAGACAGGAATTTGTCTCTCGTCAACCCGGCAAATTAAAAGGCAGAACCGCACCGGATCGGACTTTAAGAATGGCGTTGCCCGTAACTTTTGAAAAGGGAGAGATAACCGCTCCGGAAAAACCGGGGGCTGAAGGCGCGGAAGATAAAAAAATCTCGGAACAACAGGGTGAGCCTGATAAAGAGGCGGCCCAAGAGCTTACTGACGCGGTAAAAGAGAATCCGGAAGAGGCGGTGACCATTTTGCAGGATGCGGTGGCCAACGGAGAAATGGACATAGAGCAGGCCCTGGAAGCGGTTCTTTCGGGTATGCAGAATATCGACAGACAAAGTTTTGAAAACCTCATTCATGAGGCTGTTGATATAGGGTTGACCTCGGATGGGGCAAAAAAGATAGCAGAGCAGCTCAAGGCGAGCGGTGGAGGATGCCCATGAAACTGTTCAATTCCGCAAAACACAAAACACAAAGGTCGCAAAATAGCCGGGCTGAGATGATTGGTGTTCAGCCCAGTTGTATGATGGCCCTTGAACCTCGCATCATGTTTGATGGAGCTGTGGCCATGACTGCGGCAGAAGTTGCCGATATCGCCGATGTTGTTGATGCGCCTGACCACAACCTTGACAATATGAACAACAACCATGCTGAGGTCGATTTCCAGAACCTTGTAAAGGATTACACCCCGCCGCCTACGCAGATCCATAAAGAGATCGTTTTTGTCGACAGCACGGTCATGGATTATGATCAATTGACACAAGGCATCTCATCCGATGCCCGCGTTGTGATCCTCGATTCCGAGGCCGACGCCGTTTCACAGATCAGCGCCGAACTTTCCAAATACAGCAACCTTGATGCAATCCACATCGTCTCCCACGGCGGGCCGGGAAATCTACAGTTTGGGAACGGTTCCTTAAGTCTTGCAAACCTTGATGCCAACACAGACCAGCTAACCGCCTGGGGAGAATCTTTTTCGTCAGAAGCGGACATCATGCTCTACGGTTGCGATGTCGCAGCAGGTGAAAATGGCCAGACATTTGTCAGTCAGCTCGCCGAACTGACCGGTACTGATGTCGCGGCCTCAACAGACACGACAGGCGCGGTTGAGAAAGGCGGGGATTGGAACCTGGAGACGGAGGCCGGGACTATTGAGACTGGATCCGCGTTCAATCAAGTCATCCAGGCTTCCTGGCAAGGGACCCTGGACACCGCGACTCTTGTCTCGGTTGATTCTGCGGAAAATCTTGCGGACGCGGCCACCTGGGATACGCCGGACGCCACGGATGACGGCTGCTACGTAGCCTTTGCCTCAACCGCGACAAACCTGGTCACAGGAGACACCAACGGCTGGTCCGATATTTTTGTCCGCAACACTGAAATCGGGGACACGGTCAGGGTCTCTATTGACTCCAGCGGCGCTCAGGGAGTCAGCGGTGGGAGCTATTCTCCCTCTATCAGTCACAACGGACGTTTTGTGGCGTTTCAATCCGCTGCCACAAACCTGGTCGCAGGTGATACAAATGCCAAGACTGATATTTTTGTCCATGACCGAGACACGGACAATGACGGCATCTTTGATGAGGCCGGCGCCATATCCACAACAAGAATCTCTGTTGACTCAGCCGGCGTCGAGGGTGACAACCACAGTTATAAACCCTCGATCAGCGATGACGGCCGGTATGTGGCCTTTTATTCTGATGCCACAAATCTGGTTGCCGGGGACACAAACGTTGTATCTGATGTTTTTGTCCATGACAGGGATGCAGACAATGACGGCATCTTTGATGAGGCCGGGGGTATCTCCACTGTCAGGGCCTCTCTCCATTCCGACGGCTCCCAGGCTACGGGAAACAGCTATGCTCCCTCGATCAGCGGAGACGGCCGGCATGTGGTCTTTGCTTCCAGCGCCACCGATCTTATAACCGGTGACACCAATGCAAATACCGACACCTTTATACACGACCGTGATGTTGACAATGACGGGACCTATGACGAGGCCGGTTTCATTGCAACAAACAAGGTCTCCATTGCCTCGGACGGCACCCAGGGAAACAGTTACAGCGGCACAAGCCCGAAAATTTCAGAAGACGGCCGGTTCGTGGTCTTTGACTCAGCTTCAACCAACCTGGTAGCAGGCGATACCAATGCGACAAACGACGTTTTTGTCCACGATCGTGATGCGGACTATGACGGCATCTATGATGAAGCCGGAGCAATTGAAACAAAAAGGGTCTCGGTTGCCTCGGACGGCACACAGGGCAATGGCTACAGCAGTTCCCCGAATATCAGTGACGGAGGTCACTACATCACCTTTACATCCAGTGCCACCAACCTGGTACCCAATGATATCAACGGTACGTCGGACGCATTTATTCACGACAATTTCGCAGAGGGAACAACCCTTGCGTCTGATGATTTAAGCGCTGTTGTTTCAGGGGGCGTCGTCATCGCCGGTGACGGCCGGCACCTGGTGCTTTCCACTGACGCGAGCCTGGTTGGCGCTGATACAAACGGCTTCAACGACATCTATATCATTGACCGTAATGATGCCCCGACTGTAAACACGGCCGGCAAGGCGGTCATCAATTCCATAATGGAAAATGACACGACCAGCATTGGCACTGCTGTCGGGGACATTGTCCGGTCTGTTTTTGCAGACATTGATGATCATGAGCTTGCAGAGCCGGGTATGGCCGTAATCGGTTCCGACACCACGAACGGCACATGGGAATATTCCACTGATTACGGCAGTTCCTGGTCCACATTAACTGGTCTTTCCGACACAAATGCCACGCTTTTTTCGAGCGAGATTGTCCTGGTCGGCGGACAGGTGAGCAACACAACAAATCTCTCCGCAAGCGAGCTGTTTATTAACGGGAATGCAACTGCCGCAGTTACCCTGATAACATCTCTGAATAACGGCCTCAACATGCAGGGCGCCTGGAATCTGATGCAGGCAATCAACGATCCGGGCATTGACACCAAGGTCTGGGTGAACCTGACCACTTTGTACAGCAGCAATATCGCGGCAACAGTGGGTACCAGCACCGAGGTGGATTTTTTTCTCAACGGCGAAAATATCGCTTTTACCACAAGCGGTGCCTCTGTTGCCCAGGTTATAACCGACACCATGGCGGCCATCAATGCAGCCACAGCCCAGACAGGCGTTGAGGCCCTGGCAGGTGACGGGACCAACGGCGGTACAACTGACTCCATCGTGTTCCGCAATGTGTACCCGGGAGAAATGCACGAGATCGTCATCAGCGGATACAGCGAAACAGTCGGGACCGCATCAACCGGCCTTGGCAATGTGCATCAGAGGGCAGATGCAACCCATAACACCGGAAGAATCACCCTGTTCTCCCATGGAAAATATGAAATCACCACAAGCGCGGGCGACGATACCATCCTCGACCGGATCGGTCTTGACGGCGGATCTGCCATGACCGGCCAGCCGGACGACACCGCAGGCGATGGTAAGATTTTCGTCAATTCCGGCCAGGACCGGATCCGTTTTGTGCCGGATGCAAATTATGTCGGCCCGGCCACCATCACCTTCCGAACCTGGGACCATACGGAGTATTGCAGTGGCGACACCGGAATTGATGTCACGACCAACGGCGTAAACACCGCCTTCAGTACAGATACAGCGACTGCTGAAATTACGGTTAATCCTTCTACTGTTGATGCCCTTGTGCCGGATGGGGCTGAGTTTCAGGTGAATACAACTACTACAAATCAACAATGGGAACCTTTGATTACATCATTAACAAATGGTGATTTTCTTGTTACATGGACTTCTATTGACCAAGATGGATCACAGGACGGAGTGTATGGACAACGATATGATGCTAATGGTACACAGATTGGGGGTGAATTTTTAATAAATACAACTACAAGTGACGTTCAACGAAATGAAGCCGCAACATCATTAAAAGATGGTGGATTTATTGTTACATGGCATTCAAACAATCAAGATGGATCTGGAACAGGGGAGTATGGAAAACGATTTGATGTTAATGGTAATCCTGTTGGGGGAGAATTTTTGATCAACACAACCACTACAGATGACCAATTCTCCTCCAGCATCACTTCCTTGAACGATGGTGGCTTCATGGTAGCTTGGACATCGCTTAACCAAGATGGATCTGGCGCAGGTGTATATGGGCAACTATTTAATTCAACAGGGGCTGCTGTTGGAGATGAATTTCTCATAAACTCTACAACAACGGATGGTCAAAGTAATCCCTCTATTGCTTCTCTGAACGATGGAGGCTTTGTTGTTGTTTGGGACTCAAACACTCAAGATGGGTCTTTTCAAGGTATTTATGGCCAGAGATATGATGGGAGTGGCACTGTTATCGGAGGAGAGTTTCAAATTAACACGACTACTGTTGATTCTCAATCTTCTCCCTCTGTTGCATCATTAAATGACGGGGGTTTTGTCGTTGTTTGGGAATCAAATAATCAAGATGGTTCTGGAAAAGGTGTTTTTGCTCAGAGATATGATGTTAATGGTGCAAAAATTGGTGGTGAATTACAGATAAATAGCACTACTACGGATACACAATTTGATGTTAGTGTGTCAGGACTAATAGATGGTGGTTTTGTAGTAACATGGTCTTCCTGGAATCAAGACGGGGCCTCTTATGGTGTATTTGGACAAAGGTATGATGCAAATAATACAGCATTTGGAAGTGAATTTCAGGTCAACACAACAACAGCTGAGAATCAAGATTATTCTGAAGTTGTATTCTTAAATAATGGCGGATTTGTTGTAGCATGGCGATCTTGGCTACAAGATGGAAACGCTTCTGGAGTCTATGCCCAGCGCTACATTTTTAATGAAGCCCCGGCCATGGACAACACCGGTTCCATGTCCCTCACTGCCATTAATGAAGACACGGCTGATCCTGCCGGTGACACAATAGCCGACATTATCGCCAGCGCAGGAGGCGATAGGATCACGGATGCCAATATAAATGCGGTTGAAGGTATTGCCGTCACGGGCGTTGACATTACCAACGGCGACTGGCAGTTTTCCACAGACAGCGGGGCTACCTGGAATTCTTTTGGCGGCGTGTCCGACGTAAGCGCAACCCTCTTGGCTGACGCCGCTGCCAACAAAATTCGTTTTGTCCCGAATGCAGATTATAATGGTTCAGCAACCATCACCTTCCGCGCCTGGGACCAGACAACCTGGAGTAATGCTGATACTGGTATGGATGTCTCAACAAACGGGGCAAAAACCGCTTTTAGCGCAACTACCGAGACGGCTAGCATAAGCATAACAGCAACTCCGCCACCTCCTCCGCCTCCTCCACCTCCGCCACCACCCGAGGAGCCACCACCTGAGGAACCACCACCCGAGGAGCCACCACCCGAGGAGCCACCACCTGAGGAACCGCCGCCCGAGGAGCCACCACCCGAGGAACCACCGCCTGAGGAGCCTTCACCCGAGCCTTCAGTGGAAGAGGTGCTGGTGAATGTTCCAGACACAGATGCGGGTTTGAGTGGTATGGACTTGATCGACAGTATGCAAGTGGCGGAGTCTGGACAAGAACCGGTTACAATTGTTGAGGATTTCGCTGTTTCAGAGAATAGCGATATGTTCTTGAGTGAAGACGGGATGCAGACTTTTGAATTGACAGGTATCGATTTGTTTGACGTCGATTTTGTTGGGGATGAGTCCTCAGTTTCAGAGCCGGTAGTAGTTCCTGAAGAAGGGCTGTCTGGTGAAGAGCCACCAATGGTGGACTCAGATTTAGAACCAGCTACCGAGGTCGAACAACTTGCAGAAACTACGGAAACTGAAGAAAGTAGTTTATCTGAAGATGAGGTAATAGAGGAAGAAGGTCAGGAAAATGAGCAGGAGGAGGGGCAGGAGGCTGATGAAGAAGGGGAAGAAAATGAAAACGAAGAGGAGATTGCAGAGGAAGAACAGCCGCCTGAAACTGTAGCGTCCGAACAGGCAGAGGCGGCTCTTGAGGTCAAGGCTGACACCTCCAAAGCGGTCAATGTGAAGAAGGGCCTTTCCGAGCAGCTTGCCAGGGAAAAGACGGTTTCCGAGGCGGAGCGGGCCGAGATTCTGGGAATTTTCAGCGAGGTCTTTGATGTCCTACAATGTAACTGACAGTAAGGGCTCACACCTGCACCACCTGTGAGCTCTTACAGCGCAACAGGTTTTTTAACTCTTATACGATATTATACTTTGTGATCGATTACATGCGAACCATAATAGTTTTTATTGTGTGCATGCTTTTACCCGCATTGCTGTATGGTGCGGAACATCTGAAAGCAAGGGCTCTGCTTGTTCCTGCACGGGAGGCGGTGATCTCCAGCCGTATTGATGGCTGTATTGTCAGCCTGCCGGTTGAGGCGGGCGATTGTTTTAAAAAGGGCCAACTGCTTGTGGAGCTGGATTGCCGTATTTTGAACGCTGAATTGCAAAAGGCAAAAATGGATCTGGAGGCAGCCGTTGAGATCCATGGGGCCAAGCTGCGCTTAAAAAAATTCGGCTCGGCCAGTGAACTTGAGGTGGCTGTTTCCTCGGCCAAAAAAAAACGGGCTCAGGCCGAGGTGTTGCTCAAAGAGGCCAAGGTTAATATGTGTTGCATCCAATCTCCGTTCAGGGGCCGGGTTGTAAAACGTATGGCAAATCCTTATGAAAATGTCACGCCTGAAGACCCCATACTCGAGATTCTGGATGACAGACAGCTCAAACTGCATCTGCTTGTTCCCTCCAACTGGCTGCAATGGCTCAGAAAAGATTGCAGGTTCGCATTGCGCATCGACGAGACAGGCAAGGAATATCAGGCGGTTGTCACAGGCATGGGGGCCAGGGTTAACCCTGTTAATCAGACCCTGGAAGTGGAGGCAGCCTTTGTCAAAGACCACGGCGAATTACTGGCCGGAATGAGCGGCACGGCGGTTTTTGTATTGCCTGTATCAAAACAGGGCGCACGCTAAACATGGAAGCACAACTTTCTGACTTGGTGTATCTAATAAGAATCCAGAATCCAGGAGTCAGAATAATTGGTTTTACTAATTTTGGGGAGCGTATTATCTTTTCTCATATTGATCAATCATTGAGCCCTGAAAGGGCGGTATTCGATAGCCCAGGGGGTAGCGAAGCGGAACCCTGGGTAAAGAAGATCACCTTTTGTCAAGCCCTGAAAGGGCGGTACAAAACGAGTCGATATATTATGGTCCGCATCTTTATATCGCCCTTACAGGGCTTATCGTTTGTGGTATTTTTACTACCCGGGGCTGCGCGCTGTGCGCTGACCCCGGGCTATTGAATAACCGCCCTTACAGGGCTGGGATGAGAGAAGAAAAGGTCATCAGAAGTTACAATTCAGAAAGATGCGTGATGGAACCAAATGAAGAAAAGAACAATGCGTTAAAGCAGCAGCTTGCAGGTCTTGGGACTCTGCTTCAGTTGGAAAAACAGTGCCGGCACGCCAAAAACAAGGCGGAGTTCGGTTTTTTTGTTGTTAATGACACCCTGCGTCTTCTTCAATATCATCAAGCCGTGTTATGGCAAAAAAAAGGGCGCTCTGTTAAAACGGTTGCCGTATCCGGCGTGGACCTGCCGAACAGTGACTCGCCATATCTTCAGTGGCTGCAACGGGTTTGCAAGTATCTTTTAAGCCGGGAGGAGGCGCTAAAAACACAAGTTATCACCTCTGAACAGCTCCCTCCGGCTCTGCAAGAGGGGTGGGAGGAGTGGATGGGCTCCCAGGGGCTGTGGTGTCCGCTGATTGCAGATGGGAATATACTGGGCGGCTTGTGGCTGAAACGGGATAAAGAATGGTTGTCTTTGGAAACAGCCCTGCTTGACCAGCTGGCCGACGCCTATGCACATGCCTGGCAGTCGCTTCTCTATCGTCCGTTCCGGCGCAATCGGCAACAGAACGGTGTGATCGGCAGATTGCTGCGACCGGCCCTTCTGGCAGCGGTTTTGATAGGCCTTGCAATGCCGGTGGAATTCTCGGTCCTGGCTCCCGCCCGTATAGTCCCCCTGGACCCGCTTGTGATCAGCGCTCCATTACGGGGAGTTATAAAGAAATTTCACGTTCAGCCAAATCAACAGGTCAAAACAGAGCAACTGCTGTTCGAGCTTGATGATACCGAGTTAAGAAACCGGTATCAGGTGGCGAAAAAGGCGCTGGCCGTTGCACAAGCCCAATATCAACGGGCTGCTCAGAAATCATTGTCGGAACGGGATTCCATCATTGACATTGACGTGTCGCGGGCCAGGGTAGCTATTAAGAAAGCGGAATTAGAATATGCCGCCGAGGATTTGTCCAGGGTTGAGGTGCGCTCCGAACGGGACGGCATAGTGGTCTTTGCCGATGTTAATGACTGGCTCGGCAAACCGGTGGTTATTGGCGAAAAGGTGCTGCTGGTGGCTGACCCGGGCAGCAGAGAGCTTGAGATACAGGTGCCACTTGATAATGCGGTTAATTTAGAGGCTGGAGCAAAGGTGCGCATGTTTCTTCATGTCGATCCTGCCCGGGATATCCGGGCGACCATCCGGCAGACCAGTTATGAGGCCAAAGAGACGCCGCAGGGAACCCTTGCCTATATTGTTAAGGCCGCCTTTGTAAACGAGTCCCGGCAACTGAGAATCGGGATGCAGGGTACGGCCAAGATATACGGCAAGGAAACCAGGCTCTACTATTATTTGCTGCGGCGGCCATGGGCTGCCCTGCGTAGAACTCTGGGAATCTAGGAGGCTGTCCGAGAATGCCCTTTTTCCCAAACTCTTCGTCATACGAAAAAAATAATGCTCGGAATATTAAACATATGCACCCCAAGGGCACTTACTTCGCTGCGCCTGCGCTTATTTTTTTCGTATTCCTCGATTTTGAAAAAAATTGCTATTCTAGGACAACCTCCTAAATGAATGTTGATTCCGCGACGCTTCGATTGCAGGAAGCAGGTGGTGCAGATGAAAGCCTATTGCCGAAATTGCGGGAGGACTTGCAGCTGCTGCCCGCTCCCAGACAGGAAAGCGGCGCCCCCTCCTGGAATCTCTACGATCCGGTGCGGCACGCCTTTTTCCGGATAGGCAGGCTCGAATTCGAGATATTAAGCCGTTGGCATTCAGGCGTGGCTGAAGAAATCGTTGCGGATATCAATACAACCACGCCCATGACTGTCACCACCGGGCAGGTGATAAGGGTGCAGCGCTTCCTGGCCCTTAATCAACTCTTGCAACAGGAGACAGGCAGAGGATCGGCAAAAAGGTCCGAGTCCCGTAAGGGAGGCTTTTTTCGCACCTTTGTCACAGATCATCTCTATCGTAGAATCCCCCTTTTCAGGCCGGATATTTTTCTGGAGGCGACCCTCTCCTATGTCTCTTTTTTCTATAAGAGTTTTTTTTGGAAACTGACGGCGCTTATCGGCCTGACAGGCCTCTATCTTGTTTCGCGGCAGTGGTATGAATTTCAGCAGACATTCCTCTATTTTTTCACCCTGGAGGGCATGATTTTTTTCACCGTTGCCATTGTCCTGGTCAAACTGGCACATGAACTGGCACATGCGTATACGGCAAAGTATTTCGGCCTGAAAGTCCCCATTATGGGGGTGGCGTTTATTATTATCTGGCCTCTGCTTTATACTGACACCACCGACGCCTGGCGTCTTGCAGACAGGAAACAACGGATAAAAATCGGCATGGCCGGGGTCCTGGCAGAGTTGACCATTGCCGCCTATGCCACCTTTTTCTGGAATTTTTTTGAGCCGGGCTCCATAAAAAGCACCCTTTTTCTGTTGGCAACCGCAACCTGGCTTGTTTCACTGGGTGTCAATCTGAACCCCTTTATGCGTTTTGACGGCTATTATCTCTTAAGTGATCTGTGGGGTGTATCAAACCTGCAACCGCGGGCCTTTGCATTGGGGCGCTGGTATCTGCGCAAGGCGTTTTTGGGAATAGCCGATCCTGCCCCTGAAATTCTGCCTCGAAAAAGGCAGCGGCTTCTTTTTGTGTACGCCCTGGCGACCTGGGTTTACCGGGTGATCATTTTTGTTGCCATTGCTCTGGCAGTCTATCATCTGACCTTTAAGGCACTTGGCATTTTTTTGTTTACTGTTGAAATAGGCTGGTTTATCGCTCTTCCTGTTTTGAAAGAACTTAAGAACTATTGGCATATGAGACAAAAGGTGCGCCCTGCCCATTTGCTGGTCAACATGAGTGTTGTTGCAGCGTTTTTTTTCGCAATCCTCTATCCCTGGCACAGCTATATATATGCCCCGGCTGTTTATCGTGACAATGCCATGATCCGGTTGTATACGCCGGAAAGCGGCCGTTTAAAGATATTGTCGGCCCGGAAAGGGCAAAGGGTGACACAAGGAGATCTTCTTTTTGAACTGCATTCGCCTGAACTCGATTTTTTAGAGCGACAGGCATCTCATCATGTTGAAAAATTAAAACTGGAGCTCAAAAGAGCGGGTTTTGAAGAAGAAAAGGCCGAATACCTTCATGTGTCGGAGCAGCGGCTGATCGCTGCCTTGACCGGACTGGCCGGTTTTCGCGAACGGAAAGAGCGATTGCGGATTACAGCCCCCATATCCGGAGAGATCGTTGAATTGGCAGATGATCTCTCAATCGGACAATGGCTCAATTTATCTTTGCGTCTGGGACTTATTATCGGCTCGGAACAAAAGGCTGTTGAGGGATATGTCCATGAGCGGGACCTGGATCGGATAACTATGGGCAGCCCGGGGATATTTTACCCTGACCATACCGAACTGCCTCTGGTCCATGGCAGGGTGCAGTGGGTGGATCAGACCCATACGTCCATACTGGAGGAGCCTTGTCTGGCCTCAGTTTACGGTGGAGATCTGTCGGTTCGCAGCACCCCTGACAACAGACTGGCGAGTGAGGAGACGGTCTATCGATTTCTTTTTCAGCCTGATGAGGGTATTGGACTGCCGCCGTTGATCCTGCGCGGCAGGGTGCGCTTACAGGGGAAACCGATGAGTTTTCTGAAACGGGCCTGGCTGGCCTGCGCCCGTATTTTTATCAGGGAAAGCGGGTTTTAAAAATTGTAACCGTTCACCAGGGGTACGAACTTACGGGAATCCCAGGCATGTAAGCGTTTACCAGTGCACCCCAAGGGCACTTCCTGCGGGGCGCCCCAGGTGTTCACGATCAGGTCTTTCAGCGATACATAAATAAATATGCTGGAAGGCCTGATCGTGGACAGATGGGGTGCTGGTGAACGCTTACTAAAAGTTTACAACCTTGTCGGCCATATGCATGGCTGTCACAATGTCGAGCATATTGGTTGTGATGCCGACTTTTTTCTTGTCCATTAAACCGAAGTGATTCAGGCAGGTGCCGCAGACCAGGATCTGAAGTTCCCCCCCTTCCAACTCCTTAAGATCGGGCAGGGCTTTTGAACCTTCGGTTGCCAGTTTGACTCCGCTATTGACAAAGACGATACGCCACAGATCCGGACCCATTTCATTTAAAGTCTTTAAAAAGGCCAGCATGAGTTTTCGGCCCAGATCATCGTCTCCGGATCCAATACGATCCGTGGAGATCATGACCATGATCTTTTTTGGCCCAGGCTCCTCTGTATTTACAATTATCTCAGATGTGGAATTTTCGTCACGCTTTCCGATCACATATCGATCTTTGCCTGCTTTTTTTATAGAAATGCTGAATCCACGGGATTCGAGAAATCGGGTGACATTTTCCTGCGCAGCCTCATTGTCCACAATGAGCATAATGTCATCCCGGGCCTCTTTTTCAATAGCATTTTTTACCATAAGTACAGGTGCTGGACATGTGAGATTTCTGGCATCTAGCTCTATCATTATATATTTTTCTCCTGTGTTGCGGACTTTATCCGATATTGGCGCGGATTATTTGACAATTATTTTCTCAATTGGCCCCGATATCACTTCACCAATAATGGAAGCCGACTCTATTCCGTTATCCAGCAACTCGCACAAAAGATCGTTTGCAACTTTTTTATCCGTCATGATCAGGAGACCTCCTGATGTCTGCGGATCAAAAAGCACATCCTGCAGGGCTCGATTTATGGATGGAGCGAATTCCACCATACACTCTCTGAATTCTCTGTTTTTATACGCTCCGGCGGGAATAAGTCCCATGCCCGCATACTCGAGTGTTTCAGGAATGATGGGAATTTCACCTGCCGTCAATTCAATCCCACACCCTGAACCGATTACCATCTCGGCAAGATGGCCCAGAAGGCCGAAACCGGTTATATCCGTACAGGCATGAACCTTATACCCGGCCATTATTTCTCCACTTTTCCGGTTAAGAGTGGACATGATTTGCGTGACATTTTTCACCACATCCTCGGACGCTATCTTACCCTTGATCGCGGTGTTGATTATGCCGGTGCCTAATGGTTTTGTGAGAATAAGTTGATCTCCCGCCTTGAGATTATTCTTTGTAAGCACCTTGTCCGGATGAATAAGGCCTGTTATTGAGAGGCCGTACTTCAACTCTTTGTCTTCTATCGTATGGCCGCCTATAAGAACAACCCCTGCCTCCCTTATTTTATCCAGACCGCCTTCAAGTATTTGGCGTAAAATGGAAATATCCATCTCCTTTTGAGGAAAGGCTACAATATTCATGGCCGTCTTAGGTATTCCGCCCATGGCATAGACATCACTTAAGGCATTAGCCGCGGCGATCTGGCCGAATGAATATGGGTCATCAACAATGGGCGTAAAGAAATCCACGGTCTGAATCAATGCGATATCATCCGTAATTTTATATACGCCTGCATCGTCAGCCTGGTTCAGACCTACAATCACGTTTTCATCTGTTGGAAATTCAATTCCGCAAAGCGCCTTGTCCAGGTCCCCTGGACTCAGTTTTGAAGCTCAGCCGGCGCCTGTCACGGTTTCGGTCAGACGAATATTTTTAAGGTTTGCAAGTGGCATAAGGTTTGCTGTAATAGAAGGGTAGGGGAGCAATATTTTTGACTTAAGAAACATGGTAACCGTTCACCAAGGGTACGAACTTACGTGAACCCCGGCATGTGTAAGCGTTTACGAAAAATGAGGCTCATTTCAGCCCTGAAAGGGCGTCATTCAACAGCCCGGGGTCAGCGCGTAGCGCGCAGCCCCGGGTAGTGAAAATACCACAAACGATAAGCCCTGTAAGGGCGATATAAAGATGCGGGCCAATAACATCGACGCTCATTTTGTACCGCCCTTTCAGGGCTTGACAAGAGGTGATCTCCTTTACCCAGGGTTCCGCTTCGCTGCACCCTG